>JACDGC010000312.1 GCA_013815535.1 Ktedonobacterales bacterium | reverse complement strand
ATGTTGATCTTGATGTCGCGGAATATGATCGCGGTGCTCTTCGACAAAATGGTGATGCCACGCTCACGTTCGAGATCAGTGGAATCCATGATCAGGTCGCCGACATTTTGATTGTCGCGGAAGATTTTGCTTTGTTTGAGCAGACCATCGACCAGGGTGGTCTTGCCATGATCAACGTGAGCGACGATGGCGATGTTGCGCAGGTCATGGCGTTGGTGTAACACGTTCTTTCACCTCAATAATGCGGGCTCTTAGCGCTTATCCCAAAAAAAGCCCTGGCTTCGACGGCGGCGTCGAACCCAGGACGCAAAAGACGTTTTGGAGAGGGTGTACGCGCGATCTTTTGACATTCCTCATGATTATAGCACAAAACCCTGGTGGGGTGCTTGGGATCGTCGCGCGCATCTGGGCTGTCCACCGCTCAGGCGTGGTGGCCGACCGCGCGTTTTTCGATGACCGTCCCCACGCAGTCGCAGTCAACACTGCACGCACAGGGCAGGCTGGCAGGGCCACGGGTGGTGCGGCGCTCGAACTGCACCGTGGTGTGGGCGATGCCATAGCGGTCGCGCAACATGTGGTTGATGCGGTCGAGCAACGGCGCGCTGGCATTGATGGGGATGTCATCGATGACGGCATGGCAGGTGAGGGCACGTTGTGTATCGGTGATGCCCCACACGTGCAGGTCGTGCACTTCGTAGACGCCCTGGATGTCGCGTAGCTCTTGTTTGATGCCCTCGGTGGTGAGGCCCTTGGGGACGCCCTCCAACAACAGGTTCACCGCGTCGCGCCCCACGCGCCACGCGCCGAATCCCACCACCAGCGCGATGGCGCAACTGATGACGGCGTCGAGGATGGCGGCATGGGTCAGCGCAATGAGGATCGCCGCAAGGATGACGCTGACCGATGCACCAACATCGCCCAGGACGTGCAGCAGGGCGGCACGCGTGTTGAGGTCAAGCTCGTGCTTGTGGTCATGCCCGGCGTGGTCGTCATGCGCATGGGCATGCGGCGTGCCCAGGAAGCGTGCGATCACCAGATTCATGCCGATGCCAAAGAGCGCCGACGCGCCCATCACCAGCGGCTGCACTGTGGCGGGATGCTGTAACCGTGTGATGGCCTCAACGATGATGATGACGGTGATGGCCAGCAGGGTCAGCGCGTTGACGAATGCCACGACGATGCCCGCGCGATGATAGCCCCACGTTTTGCTGGCATTCGCCGGTCGTGCCGCCTGCCGCACGGCGAACCAGCCCAGCCCCAGCGCGAAAACGTCCGTGACGACATGGCCCGCGTCGGAAAGCAACGCCAGGCTGTTGGCCACCAGCCCCCCCACGACCTCCACCGCCAGGATGGCAAGCGTCAGGGCAAAGGCCAGCGCGAAGCGTTGACCAGTGCGTGGGTCTTTCGTCTCGTTCATCGTTGCCTCCTGCGCGGTGGTGGGTGCGCCTTCATTATACCACTTAAGCGGCCAATTCGACGGGTGGGCGTAGGGTACGGCGGGAATTTGCCCTATTCTTCGATGAACTCGTCGTCTTCGTCGTCTTCGTCTTGATCGTCTTCCTCTTCCGCCAGATAATCTTCTTCTTCGGCCAGCGTTTCGTCGTTAAAGAAGCCAGCGTCGTGCCCCACATAGACGCTCACCAACAGGTCATCGCGGGGGATGTCGGCGGAGAGCACGAGGTCCTCATCGATCTGCTCAATGAGCTTCACCAAGTCTTCGCGGTCCATATCTTGTTCGAGCACGAGCGTCGCGCGAACGTTGGTGGTGGTGAAATGCAGATCCACCATCCCCACCTTCAAGTTCACGCCTGCGAAGATGAAATAGCCCTCGGAGGAGGGCGTGCGAAACTGGCGCTCAAAACGAATCTGTTCCATGGGGATGTTGTGTCCGCGTGTGGCGCGCGGCTCGTCCTTTCATATGCTCAGCGCCCGACAGTGGAGCGCGAAACGGCGCGAGAGTACCATCTGCATGATAGATCATTGGCCGCCTAAGCGCAAACATGCGTTGAAGGCCGCGTGGGTCTGGGCTAGCGCGCACGTGGGAAGGGATAGCAGATCGCACTCATCAGCGCTGTGCCGGGCATCCACTGCTCAAAAGTGCAGCAGGGGATGAAGCCCAGGCGAGCATAGAGACCCTCAGCCATCGCGGAGGCCGTCAGCGCGGCGGTGGTGGCGCCAAAGGCTTGTGCATCGCCTAGCGCATGCTGCATCAGTGCCTGGGCGATGCCCCGCCGCCGGAAGCGCGGCAACGTTGCCACCTGGAAGAAGCCCGCGATGCCGCCACTCACTTGCATCACCAACGCAGCGGCAGGCGTGCCCCGCGCCAGCGCCAGATAGGTCATGAAGCGCGGGTTGCTCACGCACCAGCGGCGCATGGGGGCGGCATCCAGATCGAAGACTTCGGTGATGATGTGCAGGGCGGCTTCGACGTCGTCAAAGCGGCGCGCGCGACCCAGCACCAGTTCAGCGTCTTCCAGCGGTGGGGCCACTGGCACGCCCACCAGGGGCAGCGCCATGCCAGTGGGTGTGCCCCAGACGCGCATGCCCACCTCATACAGGCGGTCGCGCAGCCCAGTTGGTTCGCTCCCCAGGCGCAACCACCACTGGGGAGGACGGCACACGGCCCGATGGGGGGCCAGCGCCGCTTCGACTTCGGCCCGCGTCACTGGGGCTGTGCCGCGATAGCGCAAGATGGCATTCAGTAACAAGTCGTGCGATGTGGGGGTAACGACACGCAGCAACTGGGGGGAATCTTCCACGTGTGTCGTGCCGTCGTAACCGAGCGATGCCCAGGCGGCACACCAGGCATGCTCCACCGCGTCGCCCAAGCGTTCGTGCCCCTGCTCTGCCAGCGACAGCACACGCGTTGTCACACCCTCCACCTCGCCTTCCTGTCAGTGGGTTTCTCGCTCTAGTATACAACCGTCATGTGCGCCACTCCGCAGATCTTGGCATCAGCCGATCTTAGGCGTCTGCCGCCACCGCGCCAGTTGGTTCCTCCGTGGCGGGTGCATCGATCTCTTCGCCGAGGGCGGGAGCGCGACGGATGAGCAGCAGTCCCATGATGAAGAGCCACGCGCCGAAAAGCGCCATGGAGGTGCCTGCGATGGCCCCCTGTGATTGCTGTGGATTGAAGAGGATCAACCCCGCTACGCCAGCGAAGAGCGCGGCGCTGATGATGCCCAAGATGCCGACGATACGTTCCAGGCCGCCGATGCGAACCAGCGGCGCGTTGGCCGACACCAGCCAGATCGCCAGCAACACGCCGCCCCCGATGTTGGCGATCATGCTCTCAGCGATGCTGGTGAAGCGAAAGCTGCTGCCCAGCGCCGTCGCGTTGGCGGCGGTGTATTGGCTGGCGGCGGCGGTCAACAGCACCAGATTGACCAACGTCACCAGACTGATGATGGTCAGCCCCGCGATGCCGCACCATTGGCCCACGCGCCCCTGCTCTGGTTCGGCAAAGATGACGCCGCGCAACAACGCTGGCATGCGAAGCACGAAGACCAAGGGAATGATCTCGATCAACGAAAAGATGATGACCATCACGATGTTGTGATTGGCCCAGGACACTAGGGGGGCTGAGTTGCTCGCACGCGCGGCGGCGGCGGCGGCATCACCATAGCCACGTGGCAGCAAGGCCCCCAATTGAAAGAATGGCACCACCAACACCAGCCAAACTCCCGCGAAGGTCGCCCCTTGACCGCGTGAACGCACCTGATAAGATCGCATGTGCTTCTCTCTTCCCCTGTTGGCTCAGTGATTATCCTAAGAATAACAAGTTGTACAGGACTATGGGACATGAAGCCAATGCCTTCTTAAAAGCATCGGTTACCTTGCCCAGTGTACCGCACCAGTGGGGAGTGTGGGTAGGGGAAAAATCCCGACCAATCTCGTGACCTCTGGCCATGCCAGATACCACGCCATATCGAGTACGATATGACTACCGCGAGCACAGGTTGTTGGGATGCTTGCAGTTCGGCACGGAAGACGCTGAGGAACTCTACAGCACTGCACTCGGTCATCCTATTACGTCGTTTTGGCGCGGCTCAATGGCGAGCGCGCCGCTAGGAGCCCCATCATGGCCACCACCATCTCGCTCCGCGAACGCCTGCCCCTGCTAGAGTCGCCCCCTGTCGTTGAGCGCAGTGTCGAACCCGTTGCCCCTTCTCGGCGCACCTCGCGCCACGTGCTGACGCTGGAACCAGCTGCCTTTTTGTCGCGCGAGCATCATCGCGCCTTTCGTGCCGCAAATTATATTTTACGCCCCGTGCGCCAGTGGCATCTGGCGGTGGATTGGGTGGAGCAAGGCGCTCCCGATGCCATTTTGCTCGATGTCGATGCCATCGATGCGGCGGTCTCATCTTTGAATGTCTCGGCGCGTCGGCTGGTCACCCTGCTGCATCAGGCGGCTCGCGCGCGTGCCATCCCCATTGCCATCGTTTCGCGGCGCGACTTCGTCGAGATCGAAGACATCGTGCAAGCTGGGGTCGATGTCTTCGTGCAAACGGATGCACCGATGGTTTGCCTGATCCAACGCATCGAAGCGGCATGGTTGCGTGGCCAAGCGCGCTCCTTTGGTGCCTGAGAGGGCCAGGGCGGCGGGGATGGCCACCTGAGTGGTGACCCCGCCAACACCGCCACCCTTTGCCCGCATAGTGGCGCGAGCCCGACGATGAAAGGCAACACCAGCACGACGCCAAAGAAGCGGCCAAAGGTCGCGATGCCCGCGAAAACGCTCGCTCACAGGAACTGCTTGCGCTGCCAGAAGCGGGCGTAACTGGCAACGAATGCCAGCAAAAAGATGCCCTCGGAACAGTCGGCGAAGGTGAAGAGCGCTTTGGGGAAAAGACCAGAGAGCGCAGCCCGCGCTGTGTCGTCGCATGGTCAAACTCACGCCGCAGGAGCGCGTAAAAGATCCAGTTTGTCCCCAGGAAAGCGAGCTTCGAGACGCGCATCCTCACCAGCAGATAGGCCCCTGGCCCATGAATGGCACGCATGGTTGCGCCACAAGGAACGTGATGGTGGGCATCAGGGGGAAAAAGCGCTGCTGGTGCCAGGCTTATAGCTGGCCTACCGGCTTCACGCTCAAGCAGACTGGCATCCGTCATGCTCAAGGAACCTCAGCGGCTGCATCAGCGGATGTGGCACGTTCGCCATTCATCAGACAGCGGAGGTTTCCCTTGGCAAAAGCGACCAGTCGCAATCTCTTTTTCCTGACGCTTGCCCTCTACATCGTTGCATTGGTGGTTCCGACAGTAGCGGGTGCTTCACTCACCTCAGCAGGCACGCTGCAAGGGGGATCAGCGACCCTCGATGCACTATCACCCTTCATTCGCCTCATCGCAAGCCTGGTGGGTCTGGTCGCGTCGATTGGCGC
>JACDGC010000311.1 GCA_013815535.1 Ktedonobacterales bacterium | reverse complement strand
TGTCGAGCATCTGGCTCAGCACTTTGGCCACATGGAGATCACGGCCGATCTCTGGCGCAGGCAGCACGACAGCGCGAACTGAATCGCGCCAAGGTTACCTGAAATCGTCGAGATGACCGGGATGTTCGCTGCATCGGGGCCATCACATGGAGTGCCCAACCGCAGAGGCGCAGGACAATTAGCATGAAGGAGCAGGGCTACTTGTTGGTTGCCAATTGCTCAACGAGTTGGTTGAGATGCTCGGAGGTGCTGGTCAGATTTTTCGTAATCGCTTGTGTTTGCACCATTTGGGCTTTCACGATATCCGCTTCTTTGGTGATCGCCCCAACTGATTGCGTAATCTGCTGCACCGAATCGCGCGACCGCTGAGCAAGTTTACGAATCTCTTCGGCAACGACACTGAAGCCCCGTCCATTCTCACCAGCACGGGCCGCTTCGATGGCCGCGTTCAATCCTAAGAGGTTCGATTGTTCGGCTACCTCGATGATGAAACCGGCAATGTTTTGGATGCCAACGAGATGCGCTTGCAAGCTTTGCACGGCGACAAGAATCGATTCTTGGGTGGTAGATAGCTGGATAGAATCGGTATCCTGTTGGGCCGCCACTGTGGCGATTTCTTGCACGATTGTTTGCAGTGAAGCGGTATATTGCTCGGTTCGTTCGCGGAAATCGCTGTTCTCTCGCAAAACGCCGTTCATATATTCGCCCACAATAAAAATGTTGTCAAAGAGGAGCCGTTTGATTGCAGCCATCCCAAGACTAGGATCTGCCTCGGGGGGAAGTGCGTTTGCGAGGGTCTGAATAATGACAATCGCCGTCGCTTGCACCCATTCTGGCGGCAGGTTGACGCGAATATGGGTCTGCCCGATTTTTAGGCGGGTAGCAATATAGGCGTCATCGATGGTCGGCTGAATGAGCGTCTCCAGGTAGAAATCAACGACATCTGCAAGGCGTTGGCGGGTGGATTCTCGGTGGGCCACGACTTCTAGCGACTGCTGGCTATATAAAGCACTCACAATCGCATCATTCAACACCTTTTGATGGGTGATGAACCATTCTCGGGCGTCGGTGAGAAGGCGAAGATCCTCGTGGGTCAGCCCAACATACGCTTGGATTTCCCGCCAATGTGACCAATGACGTGGGATTGGCTGCGAATTCAATGTCCGCTGCCAATGAGGTGCCAACTGCCGTACAGCCATGATATGATGCTCCTTCACAAAACTTTCCCAATTATTGCTTCAGGTCTTCCTTTCACATCGACAAATGTTGCAAAGAACTTAATAGACACATCAGCCTCAACGCTCCCGAGAAGGGCACGGCTCGGTAAGGATCACCCTAGCGCATTACTCCCACGTCACTGCTTCTCTGTCTTACTCGGCATCGATGATCCTGGATAAGGTGTTGCGTGGTGAGATTAATCCCCTCGCATTGCCCGAGGGACTTGAAGATCTCTCCGGGTAATTTATTCAATTGGTGTACAATTGGTGCCAAAAATGCCCGCTACGTACTTTTTTTCCGTAACGGGCAAGCGTTTGAGATAAAATGTAGAGCCAATTAAGCAGGTAGGGCGAGCGGGACTCGAACCCGCACGGGTAATTAGCCCAGAGGATTTTAAGTCTGAATGTCCCATATTGCACAGGTACGCAGAGCATGCAGAAGTGGCTTTTTATGCGGCTTCGTTCACCTGCGAGCATGCAGGATACAGCAGAGAAAAGCTGGGCGCTGGTGTAAAATTGGTGTCAAACGCGCTTGCTTTTGGGGGATCATTTCGCGGGATTTTTACGCCTTGCGGTTCTCTCCCATATTAGGGAAAAATATCAGCCACGAGGATCGCCAACCCTGGAAGCACGGTGCCACCATTCAGCGTGTCCTGTGGAGTAAGTGTCACAAATGTGGTAGGCGTGGTCCAGACATCTACCGTTTGCGTATCCGGCCAGACTATCCAGACTAAGGGAACCCCAGCGGTCAGATATAATTGGGCTTTGTCAGTCAGATAGAGATGTGAATCTGACGGAGAGGCAACCTCCACGGCAAGCAAAGGTGGGATTTTACTATAAGGACCATAGCTTTTTGCGGGTGAAGCAGAGACGGCAACATCTGGACCTAAGACCGTGGCCCCGAGGGTGGGTGAAGAAAAGTCATAACCCGCATTATCCACTACTTGTCCGCGCATCCCATGGGACTTACAATAGATTGCCAGTTCAGTGCTGATGAGCACACAGATGGCTCCATGATGTTCCTTAGGGGAGGGCATGCGGAAAAGGACCCCTTTCAATAACTCATAGCGATACGCATCGTTTGGGGTGTTTTCTAAATCTTGGATAGTGGCATTTAAGCGGATGATCTCAATGCCACTTGCGACGATTGCGAGAGGTTGTGCGACCATGGGAGACCTGCCTTTCCGCTGACTTACCTAGAGTGTATCATATACTTACACTTCCTCTTTGAGTTGCTGCATAGTATCAGCGTTGCTCATATGTTCCCCTTCTCAGTCCTTAAAAAGGGTTATGTTTCAATTGCATCGTCATCGGCGTCGATCACCTCTTCCTCGGCTTGTTGTGGGCTTGCACCGCTTCGGCGTAGATTCTCGGCCAGCAGCTCGCGCAATATGGCGTCGTCGCTGATGTCAGGCTGCCAGCCATAGGCGGCGTAGACGGCACGGTCGAGCGCTGCATGCGCGTTGGCGAGCCATTGCGGGCGTGCGTTATAAAGATTGGTCAGCGTACGTCGCTTCAGTTCTGCCTCGTCCGCATCGGGCGGATTCAGCCAGGCGTCGCGTTGCGCCACCAGTCGCCGTGCCGCCTCGCCGATAGCTGCTTTCTGGGCTGCATCCGCATGGGGAAACGGGAACGTTTCAAAGGTGGTAGTTGGCGTATAACGCGGGCGATCTTCTAGTGATGTCCCTAGCCGCAACGCCCATAGCTCATGCGCTTGACTGTGCAACACCCCAAAAGTGTAATCATCATCTCGGGCAAATGCGATGAGTTGGTGATCAGGTATTATTTGTTTATCGAGCCAGACAAATAGACGATGTTTTGCTACTGTAGGCGTAGCAATGTAGCGTTGATATGGTGCCAATGCACGTCGCATCCCAGGACGAGCTTCCGCAAACTGCCACCAATAATCTTTATATCGTTGCCGATTATTATTTACTCGGATGGGCTGCACAACTTGCTTGATATGCTCAAAAGGTGCTTCATATAACGCCGCTTCACTCATAGACATATCATTGAAATCAATGATCCACATTTTACGTAAGCGGCGAGTTATATCGAGAGCATTCATCCAAGACTTAACGACATCGCTATTTGGACGACCATTCGGATTACCTTTTGCTGCAATCATCTTCTGTGCGGTTACTTCGTCGATATCAAAAGGCGCATCTTTTTTGATACCCATAAAACCAATACCCGCATTCTCCGCAAGACGACGTGCTTTAGTGAGATCGACAGCGCTTGTCAGGTCGGGGTTGATTGCGCCTACGGTTTGCCCATCGAGTGTGCGTGATGGTTCTTGTCCATCATCGAAGCCGAGCATGGATATTCTTACTGCTGCGCCATCCAAAATCCAAGGGCGGTCAGCCCAGGCCATGAAAAGGTCTTCTTGTTTGCCATTGGGCAGGATGGTTCCTTTGATGCTGTCTATCACCTGGCGATTGACGCCGCCACGAATAGAATTCGTGGTGATGAGTCCTACGCGCTCTGTCGCCCCTGTTTGCACCTGAGAGCGGGCATGTTCCACGAAATAGCACACCAGATCAGCAAAGGCACCGACTGAACCATCATATGCCCGCCACAGCGATTCTACATAGGCGTCGCCCAACTCGGCGCGTACCTTATTACCACCCAGGAACGGGGGGTTACTGACAATACATTTTGCTTGGGGCCAGTGCTTGCGGGCGGTGTGGTCCTCGGTCATCAGGGCATCAGCACAGACGATATTTTCGAGGCGCTGCAAGACGGGTTCCCCCGTGTCGTAGCCGTGTTCTAGCATCCATTGCAGGTGGCCGATCCAGATAACCGCACGGGCAAGCTCAGCGGCATAGGGGTTGATCTCGATGCCGTGCAACTGCTGGGGACCGACAGTGGGGAAGGCTCTTTGCCCGGTATATTGCACGCGCCAGGTGATGACCTCAAATTCCAATTCATGCAGCAGCCGCAACGTCACATAAAGAAAATTGCCCGACCCACAGGCAGGGTCTAGCACCGTCATCGCACGCACTCGCTCTTGCGCCGCACCCAGCAGCGCCTCGGCTTCTTTGCTGCCCGCACGTCCTTTCTGTGCCAGCGCGTCCAGCCGGGCGCGATCCTCAGACCATTGGCGACGCAGTGGGGCCAGCACCACCGGCTCGACGATGGCCAGGATGTCTGCTTCGCTGGTGTAGTGCGCGCCAATCTGCGCCCGCTTGGCCGGGTCTAGCCCGCGCTCAAACAGCGTGCCAAAGATGCTGGGCGCAACGCTCGACCAATTCTTGTCGGTTGCATTCCACAGAAAGCCGATTTCATTGGGGTACAGATAGATGACTTCCTCCGCTGCCGCCGTGAAGAGGTCGCCATTGAAATAGCGCAGCTTCTCGTTGCCGTCCCACTTGCCCTCGGCCATCGCCGCGAAGATACCTGCGATGCGATCTTTCACATTGGTTGGCCCACCCCGAAAGCGCTCAAGCATCCCTGTAAAATGCCGCTGCGGCAACAAGCCAATGCTTTCCGCGAAGAGGCAAAAAAGGATGCGAATGAGGAAATGGGCGACATCATGCGGGGTTGCTGCATTGCGTGCTCGCATGCTCTCGGCGATCTGGGTGAATTGCTTGGCGGCTTCCAGTGTCACGCCCTCGCGCGTCTGCGTCGGTTTCAACGCTTCGGGGTTTAGCCATAGTTGGCGTAATTGCTCACGCACGGGGGCTTGCAAGAGATCCGCCGTAGTGAATTCAATGGGCGTCGTTACATAGCCTGTGAACTGCGGCACAATGCGGATGCGCGCCATATCGCACACTACCAACAACGGCGGATTCCCCAACGCTCCCGCGTATTGGCGCAATTGGGTTAGCGCATCATCCAGGTTAGCCCGTTGCTTCTTATATTCCCATGCGAACCGATTCTGATACCACACATCCGCAAAACCGCGATGCCCCGTGTCTTTATCGGTCAGCTTCTCAAAGGTATAAAACTCGCCCGTCTGGTCGGCATCTGTCGGCGTCTGCACCCCCAACACCGCGCAGAGATCAATGAAGTGCGATTGTGCGGCGGCGCGCTCTGTCAGTGAGATGGCAGACCATTTATTGATGAATTCTTCGGGCGTCATGGCGCGTCCATTCCTTTAGCGCAAAATAGGAAAGAAGGTGCCGCTATTATGCCATACAACCCATGACAAGGCAAGGGTAGAGC
>JACDGC010000310.1 GCA_013815535.1 Ktedonobacterales bacterium | reverse complement strand
GGGCATTACCTATCGGGACCGCATCGAGGGGGAGCGGCGGGCCAACCTGGAAGCGGCGATTGCCTGCTATGAGCGTGCTTTGCAGGTGTACACCCTCGCCCAGTATCCCGAAGATTACGCGATGACCCAGAACAACCTGGGCATTACCTATCAGAACCGCATCGAGGGGGAGCGGCGGGCCAACCTGGAAGCGGCGATTGCCTGCTATGAGCGTGCTTTGCAGGTCCGCACCCTCGCCCAGTATCCTACGGACCACCGCGATACACAGTTGAATCTGGCATGGCTCGCCATGAGCGACGAAGCTCCAATGGCGCAAGCGCAAAGTGATGCGGAGAGTGAGCGTGTTGCCCTGGACCGCGCGCATGCTGCCTTTCTCGCCGCACGGCAGGCGCAGACCGAGCTTGGCTGGCTCGCCGCTGATGCCCATGGGCGGCGGTTGCTGCAAGGGGAACATCGCCTCCGCGAGCAATATGCCCGCGATGCCTGGTGCTGCTTCCGACTGGACGACGTGCAAGGGGCCATCCTGGCGCTCGAGGCAGGGCGCGCCCAGGCGCTCATTGAGTCCCAGTCGCTCGCTGGCGCGACCTTGCAGGACATCCGCAAAGACCTCGCCGAACAGTTCCAGCAGGCCCGCTTGGCCCTTGCCGAGGCCCGCGTGACCGGAGACAATGTCCCAGCCGCCCGTGCGACCTTACTCGCCGCGCGGAGCGCCATTCGTGAGAGTGGTCATCCGGAATTCCTACCAGGGGCGCCCACGTGGGATGAAGTCGCCTTCGCGCCCGCAACGGGCCAAGCCTTGGTCTATCTTACCGCCACTGATTTCGGCGGTCTGGCGCTGGTGGTACCCTCTGGTGGCGAACCATGGGGCGTGGAACTGCCCGACCTCACGTGGCAGTGCGTCGATGATTGGCTGAAACGACCCGATGCGGATGGACGGATCGTCGGAGGTTACCAATATGCGGTACGCCATCAGTCGCTGGGCATGTTGATTCAGTGGCTACGCTACCATGCCAACGACGCCGAGCAGGCACGACGCTTGGCCCTGCCGTTGGGAAGTATTCCCGATGCTATTTCGTCGGAATTTGCGACAGTACGCACGGCGTTAGCTGGGGTTGTCGCAGGGTGGGACGCCGAGGCGCGGCGCATCGCGGGGTCCCAGCCGACCCAAGCCCGCGAGATGCGGACCCGTCTGACCACGCCGCTCTCCGAAATGCTCGGTTCGCCGCTCTTGGCGCGCGACCTTCACTGGCATTTCATGGGGGCGGAACTCGACACCGTGCTGGCGGCGCTGAGCGTCACCCTGACGCGCCCGTTGCACGCCGCGCTGGCGGCCCATGGGCTGGGTGGCCCCGACCAACCGCTCGCCCTCATTCCCTGCGGACGCTTGGGGGCATTGCCCATCCATGCCGCGACGGCCCGCACCGACGCCCACGGCGACTCCATCTCCCTGATCGAGGCCTGCGAACTCACCATTCAAGCCGCCGCGCGCACCCTCGGCACCGCGCGCCGGGCACTCGCCACGATGCCCCAAGACGGCCCGGTGCTCGCCGTGGGCAACCCCTGGCCGACCTGGGTCCCCGTGGAAGATGCTGACAAGCAGCCACGCCGTCTGGCAGTCAGCGAACTCTTTTGGGCGGCAGCAGAGGCCGATGGCATTGATATCGTCGCGGCCAATACCAAACCGCGCCGCCAGCATACGGCCTTACTCGGCAGCGATGCCACCCGTAAGCGGATTCTCGATGCCTTGGCCCAGTACGCCCACGACCACGCGGGAGCCTGGGTGCAGATCGCTGCGCATGGCAGCGCCGACCCGGCGGACCCCACCCGCAGCGCCATGTTGCTGGCGAATGGCGAACTGCTGACGCTCGCCGATCTGCAGCGTGCCGCGCTGCTGACCGGGGTGCGCCTCTTCAATGCCAGCGGCTGTGTCACCGCGCTGGGCGACCTCGACACCGCGCCGGATGAACTCGGCAGCTTTGCCGCTGGATTGATGCAGTCGGGGGCGGTGGGGGCTGTTGCGACCCTCTGGTCGGTGAGTGACCAGGCCACCTTCGCCTTGATGTTGCGCTTCGCCCAATATTTCCTGGGCACACCCGGAACCACGCCCGCCCGCGCCTTACGCCAAGCGGTACATTGGCTGCGCACCGTGCCTCGCGACGAACTGGCCGAGTTACGGCGCATCGCCCGCACCCGCATCAAAGGCATTCCCCTGACCGCGACCGGGCGTGACCGCGACGCCGACCGGGGGGCCGAGTTGTTCGAGGTGACGACGCGCCTCTCCGCCGATCATCAGGCCGTCGAGCATGCCTTGGCGGAACTGGCGACCATCAATCCCGAGCAGCCCGACGATCTGCCGCCGTGTGCCCATCCCTATTTCTGGGCGGCGTTCATCATCTACGGCGCATAGCTGGCCCCTGGTGGTCGGCAGAAATCCGGCCATCTGCCATCTAGGAAAGGACACCTCCCATGCCCGCATCAACCGCTTCCCCCCTGCTGCACGCACTAGAGCGCGCCAACCTCCTGGCCATGCAAGCCACGCCCCTCCCAACGGGCGACGCCCAGCGTGGCGGGTTGCCGCCGAATGCGGCGGGCACCGTCGTCTATCTCGATGACGTGACCGCCCAGATCGCCCAGGTGCAAACGTGGCTGCGCGACCACCCGGATCTGCTGGTCATCCTCGACAAGGGTATCCGCGATGAAGTGCGCCGGATGGAGCGACGCATCACCGTCGCCAATGTGCTGACCAACTTCGGATTTACCCTTTTTGGCACCGTCTTGGGTTTGTACCTCCCGGCCATGTTGGCGCTGGCCGGGCGTTAGAAAGGAACACATGATGAACATTTTTGCCGAACAACTGGTCGATGTCCTCGGGAAGCATCATCACGAATTGAGCAACCTCTTCACCTGGAAACTCGACATTCCCCCCAGCTTGGTCGTCCGTCTGAAAGCCTCCCTTACCACCGAGCAATCCGCCACTCTCAACACCGAGCAAATCGACTTCATCGCCGAGAAATACGATCTCGCTGAGGAGGACTTGCGCCGTTTGCGTGCGGCGCTGCTCGCCGAAACCATCCGCCGGATGGTCGCCAATCGCATGGATGTGCGCATCGCCTATAAGCTCGGCATGGTGACCCTCGATTTGTTATTGTCGGATGACCCCGCCATCGTGATGCATGACTGCGAGGTGCTCGTGAGTGAGCTGCGCGATTTGCCAACCCTGGGCAAGCCGAGTGAAACCGTACGGGGGCTAATGCCGAATGGTGAGCATGACCTCGCCCATCACCCGTATGGCGTTGCCGCCCACGCCCTCGATGCGGAGGGCACCGTCGATCTTGACCTCATGCTCGCCCTCGATGGTGCCACCGAAACATTCTACCAAGGGCAACTCTGGCTCGAAGTCGCGCGCGATACCTCCGACCGCCGAGCACAAGCGGGTTATGTTGCCCACGCCCAACGGCTGCTCGACCGTGCCACCAACCAAGGGCGAGAGGTCCCGCCGTTCGCTCAACAAAGCGAGGAACATGCCGTGCTGATGCGCGCTATCGAGCACACTCAAGCAGAAGCAACAAGCATGCTCACTGCCTAGTAATAACTTCCAATAACGACCCACATCTTGAGACCAAGTGAGGGTGTCGCCATCATTGGGGCTATGATTGGGAAGTTCATGCTTCCCAATCGTCGGCACCGTGCTCTAATGCATGCAGCGCCGCATCACGCGCGAGCGTCTCATGCTGGTATGCCGCTTCCAATTCCCTTAGTTGCTCTGGTGACGCCCGTTGCTGGCGTGCCTGTGTCAGCAGGTCGAGTACCTCCCGCATACGCCGCTCGGCTAGTTCCAAATGCCACCACGCCCGCTCGAAGTGCCCCGCCGGTTCCTGGTCCAGTTCGGCTGGGTCCGGCTGGTCCATTTGCGCTGCTGCTGGCCGCTCAGGGGCCACCTTGTCCCACTGCTGAATAGGCAGATGGAAACGCCGCTTACGGTCGCGCACCAGTGCGCCGAACTCCTTGCCCGGCACCTCCGCTTCTTCCACCAGCAGCGGCGCAATCTCGGTGAGCGCCCGCGACACATCCCATCCCTCTCCTTGGGGCACCGCCAGCGCCACCGCACTGACCAAAGCTCCATAGATGACCCGCACCCGGCGGTCAATATCACTACTCTGTTGCTCGATTTTCATTAGTTGCCGCACGACATCCGGCGACGGCGTAAAGGTCGCCGCTTGCACGATGCGCCACGCGGGATGTGTCGGCCACCGTGAGCGATTGGAATCATCAGTGGGCAACACCCGCCGAATCCACGCGGAATCTGGCATCCCCGGCTGCGGGTTAGCCTGCCCCACCACTAGGGCAAATACATCCGCCTGGTGCTCAAGAAACGTCCAGGGGTTATCCAGCGCGTCATAGGGGCACCCCGCCACGCGCAGGTCGCGGAAGGCCCCCCGCCGCAAGCGGGCCTCATGGCGCACCACGGTCTCGGTCCCCGTGTACCCCCGTTCTTGCCAGAGTGGCACGATATGGCGCTTACCGGTCCGCTGGATCTCCAGGGTTTTGAGGTACTGCACGAGGCTGACATCGCCCCCTTGTGACCACGCCACCCCCGACAGCCGCCGTCCCCAGCGATAGACCGTCACCCCCCGATCTTCGACATCTTCGCGCACCAGGTCCACTTCTTGCCCCAAGGCCAACATCGGATCATAGAAGGCATCATCACCGCCATAGATATCGCCCCAATCCAGCGCATCATCCCCCGCGCCGACGCCGAATTGCGCCTCGATATCCGCGCGCGCGGCATCAAAGATGGCTTGGGTGCGCGAGCGTGAGACATACTGTCCCAGCTGGTCAAGTTCGATGCTGAGATGCATCACATCATGGCAGAGATGCACCTGGCTGTTTTGCCACGTCCCCTGCGTGATGCCCCACATCCCCTTCACTAAGGCATCCAGTTCGTTGAGCGCCGCGAGCGGGGTGCAGCGCCACAGACACTCCGACCCCAGCTGCGCCTGGGCAATAATGCCCCCCAGCGGCTTGCGGCGGATACGCAGCGTCAGGGAGTTGTTGCGCAGGATATACGCCCACGACGTGCCCCCACCCTGGCTGGCATTGACGCCCGAGCGATACATGCACAGCGGTGTCCCATCGAAGATCCATGCCGTCGCGACTTCCTTGTCATCGGCTTTCGCATCGGATTGCCAGTCATCCAATTCCCGCCGCAGATGCACCGGCAGCCCTTCTTCATCGATGCGGTTGAGGTACCACGTGTCGATGCCTGCCACCAATGACACCGGGTCAGGCGTCGTAGCAGCACGTGGCGCAGCATCGCCTTCTTCTTTCACCGTCGCCTGCCACAGCGCCAGAAACCGCGCTCGCCACTGCGGTGAGAGCACCCAATAGCAC
>JACDGC010000309.1 GCA_013815535.1 Ktedonobacterales bacterium | reverse complement strand
CGGCAGATCTGTCGTCGCGCGCGCACCCATATCAGCCCGACGCTCTTCCGTTCATCCTTCACGGGCACGGTGGGGGTGGAACTGCGCCCCGATGCGCTGGTGGTGTCGGTGCCCGCCATGCCCGCGCGTGAGCGGCTGCAAGGGCAGTTGAACGCCTTGCTGACGGCCCTGGCCCAGCGCACATTGCACCGCCCACTGGTGTTGCACTTCATCAGCCCTCCGCCTCTTGCGCCGTCGTCCCATCCACTGAGTGCACATGTCCCCCCCACCGCGAATGGCGTGAAGCGTGCTGCTGCCGTGGCCCTCCGCGCCGCCCCTGCCATCCCGGCCCCCAACCTGAATCCGCGCTACACCTTCGCTTCGTTCATCGTGGGGGAGTCAAATCGCCTGGCTTATGCGGCGGGGCAAAGCATCGCCAGCATGCCCGGACGCAGTTACAATCCGCTCTTTCTCTATGGTGGCGTGGGGCTGGGCAAGACGCATCTGCTGATGGCGATTGGGCATGAATTGGCCGAGCGCGGTTTGCGTGTCGCCTACGTCACCAGCGAGACGTTTACGAATGAGATTGTGGATGCCATCCAGCACAACACGCAAGAAGAGTTTCGGGGCCGCTATCGCGCCATTGACGCCCTCCTGATTGATGACATCCAGTTCATTGGCGGCAAAGAGCGCACCGAAGAAGAATTCTTCCATACGTTTAATGCCCTCCACAATGCCAATAAGCAGATCATCATCACCAGCGACCGCTTGCCACGCACCATTCCCACCCTGCACGAACGGTTGCGCTCACGCTTCGAGTGGGGCCTGATGGCCGATGTGGCCACGCCCGACTTTGCCCACCGACTCGAAATCCTGCGGGTCAAGGCGGCGGAAGTCACCATCACCATTCCCCCCATCGTGTTGGAATATATCGCGCGGCCCGAGGGCAGCAGCGTGCGCCAACTGGAGGGTGCGCTGAATCGGCTGGTCATGATGGCGCACACGCGTGGCAGCGCCGTCACCCTGGCATTGGCGGCGACGGCCCTGCGTGAATGCTTTGGTGAGCGGGGGCGCATCGACCTGTCGCCAACGGTGGTGCTGGATCTGGTTGCCAACCACTACCATGTCTCGGCGGATGAGATGCTGGGGAAGGGGCGTGTGCGCTCCATCGCCTGGCCACGGCAGGTGGCGATGTATCTGCTGCGTGAAGAAACCGAGAACTCGTTGGCGCAGATCGGCGCGGCGCTGGGGGGGCGCGACCACACGACTATCATGCACGGCTGCGAGCAAGTCGGCGAGATGCTGCGCACCGACGAGCAATTTGGCCGCGAACTTGAGACGCTCCGCTCTGCCCTGCGGTCGCTCTGAGGTAGGGGAGATCACCGTGATGCGTCTGCCCCGGCTGGCGACCCTCGTACCCTGCCTGCTTATCACCCTCATCGCCACCGCGTGCAACGGGGCGACGAGTTCCGCCCCCCAAGGCGTCGCCCCAGCGCGTGTCGCGTGGTGTGCGCCCCCCACTGTCGCCTTCGAGGATGATGGCGCCGCCCCCCCCGCGACCTTGACCGAATGGTCCCAGGCGCAGGGCTTGCTGGGTTTCGCGCCGCTGCTGCCCGCGCGCTTGCCTGCGGGGGCGTGCCTCGTCTCGGCGGGTGGGGTGGTGCGCAACCCCATCTTTGGCAGCCGCTTTTCCATCAACTATCAACTGGGTGGGACGGGCGCGCTGAGCTTTGCCGAAGTTCCCAAGCCCGGCGATGTGGCGACGCCCACCTGTGGTGGTGCGGACCCGGTCGGTGGCGTGAGCAGTGCCTTTTGCCAGCAGGTCATTCGGGGCGTCAACGTCACCCTCAGCAGCACCCTCAGCGTCGCCCAAATCCAGCGCCTGATGGCAACGCTGGTGGCGACCCCCGCCTGGGAGCCAAGCAAGAAGCCCTAGCGCACAGGTTATAAATGGGCGCGACGCCATCGCCGCAACGCTGGCGTCAGCACGTTTGCCATGGGAGTGCCCGATGGCTGCGTTGGGCCTTTGGGAAGTTTCTTTTGCCCAGCAAGCCAGGGATCATTGGTGAAGAACGTCCCACACGGCAACTTCTCGACAAAAGTAAAGGTGCTCAGGAACGATGCGTGCTCTTCGTCAGTCAAAACGCCATCACGCAGGTAACATGGTCCAGCATTGCGCCAATGGCTCTGTGGCTGCTGATAAATAACGTCATATAAACATGGCGTCAATCCCATCGCCTCGGCCCCATAATTGGCATAGAGCGGGGCGAGTTGCGTGCAGAGGTCGATGAAAAATCGGTGATTTTGGATGGGGCTGAGGTTTGCATGCTGTGCTTGGCGCTTTGACATCACTGCTATTGGACCCCAGACCGCCTCACTCCACATGATGTCGATAGATCGGTGGTCATCGTGGGCAACTGCATCATCGCTGATGTATCCATAGGTAACGATGATGCGTGCGGGGGGGCGATGTGTCGGTTTCTCGTGCGGCGGCAGTTGTGCTGACGTGATGAACTTCGCTTCGGTGATGCTGCTAGTGGGATCGTGCAATGCCGCCAACAGCGCCGTATTTGGGTCAGTAGCCGCGCCATATTCAAGCGTCGTCATCCCGCGCTGCATCAAGTATGCGCAGACATGCCCAAAACTGGCATTTTCTGGTGCGTCATGCCAATACAGTCCTGCGACCGTGTATGGTGCCGCCATGAAAGACATCACCAGCCCCTTCCTAATTGCTTAGCTGCCCAGCGGTGTCTTCATCGAAGCGGCCCCCGTGCGGGGGTAGCGCGCATCGCAGGGGCGCGTCTGCCGCACACGGACGATCACGCGTCCATCGGCTAGCTCGGGGACGAGGTCCGTGAGCGTTGAGGGCAAGGGGATGGCTTCTGGTGCCGCACCACCCAGCAAGGCGGCAGCGCGGCTGCCCTGCGCCAGTTCAGCACCCAACTCGCCTTTTTTGGGGGCGAGCGTCAGGCCCGCCACCGTGGCGAAAGGTTGGCACCACTCCAGCAGGGTGGGCAGGGCCGCCAGCGCCCGTGCCGTGACGATGCTGAAACCGCCGCGCCAGCCCGTCAGCTGTGCTACGTCCTCGGCGCGGCCTTGCACCGCCGTCGCGTTCGTCAGCCCCAGCGCCGCGATGACCGATTCTTGGAAGCGCACTTTTTTGCCCGTCGCTTCCAGTGAGACGACCTGCCAATGCGGCAGCACGATGGCGAGCGCCAGCCCTGGCAGCCCCGCGCCGCTGCCGACATCCAGCACGCGGGCGGGGGCGGCCCGTCGCGCCTCATCGCAGCCCACCAGACAGGTGAGCGCGTCGATGAAATGGCGCACCAGCACTGCACGCGGTTCGGTGATGGCCGTCAGGTTCATCGTCGCGTTCGCCGTGATGAGCATCTCGCGAAACGTCAGGAATTGCGCGCCCTGGGCAGCGGTCAGATCGAGACCCAGCGCCGCCACGGCTGCGCGCAAGAAAGCGGCGTCTTCCACGTGCATGTTGGGCGCGGGTGCTGCTTCCACTTGGATACCCCCTTGGCTTCGGCTAAAATGCCTGATTCATGAAAAAGCGGCAAACCCAAGTGGCTTGCCGCAGCAGATGGGATGTGTGGGGGCTAGCGCAGCAGATCGCGTGCGATGACGACGCGCTGAATCTGGTTGGTGCCCTCATAGATCTGGCAGATCTTCGCGTCGCGCATCATGCGTTCGACCGGGAACTCCTTCATGTAGCCATAGCCACCGAGGATCTGGATGGCGTCGCCCGTCACTTTCATCGCCATGTCAGAGCAATAGGTCTTTGCCATGGCGGAATAGCGACCAAAACCGGGGGCGCCTTCATCGATCTGGCGGGCAGCATGATAGAGCAACTGGCGTGCAGCTTCGACCTCGATGGCCATGTCGGCCAACATGAACTGGATGCCCTGGTTCTCGGCAATGGGCTTGTTGAATTGCACGCGCTCCTTGGCGTACTTCACGGCGACATCCAGCGCGCCCTGCGCGATGCCCAGCGCTTGGGCCGCCACGCCTGGGCGGGTGCGGTCGAGCGTCATCATGGCGATCTTGAAGCCCTCGCCTTCGCGGCCCAGCAGATTCTCGGCGGGGATGACGCAATCTTCCATCACCAGTTCGCCGGTTTGCGAACCTCGGATGCCCATCTTGTTTTCGACGCGGCCCAGCCGGAAGCCCGGACGATCCGCCTCCACGATGAAGGCACTCACACCACGCGTGCCAGGGGCCTCGACATCGGTCTTGGCGAAGATGACATTGACGTGTGCCAGCCCCGCATTGGTGATGAAGTGTTTGAGCCCGTTGAGCACATAGGTGTCGCCGCGCTTGTCGGCGCGTGTCTTCATCGCGCCCGCGTCCGAGCCTGAGCCGGGTTCCGTCAGGCCATAGGCCGCCAGCCACTCGCCCGAGGCCAGGCGGGGGAAATAGCGCTGCTTTTGCTCGGGCGTGCCCGCGAGCGCGATGGGCAGGGAGCCCAGTTGCTGCACCGCCAGCATCAGCCCCGTGGTCGCACAGGCCGCTGAGATCTCCTCGATCACCCGCAGGATGGTCAGTTCACTCGCGCCGATGCCGCCATATTCTTCGGCGAATGGCAAGCCTAGGATGCCCTGTTCTGCCAGCAGATCCTTCATATCCCAAGGGAATTCGCCTTTGGCGTCGATCTCGGCGGCGCGGGGGGCGATGCGCTCGCGCGCCAACTCCCGCACTGTTTCGATGATCATACGCTCTTCATCTATACGCGCCGCTGTCGTCATTGCTCATTCGCTCCTTTGCGAGACTGGGGCAAGACGCGCACAGTGCGCGGCCTCGTGGCTTTTAGCCGCTGGGCCTCTCGTCCCGGTTATCGTCTAGCAAAATTGTAGCATATCCGTGTGCGCTCAAACTGTTAGCTGGATATGCTCATTCACTTGGCGCTGGTGGCTGCTTGCAGATATTTGCTGGTGAGGGGGCGACTCAGCAGCGTCGCCAGGAATTGGCTTGCCTGCACGACGGCAGCCAGATCGATCCCCGTCGTGATGCCCATGCCGTGCAGCATATAGAGCAGATCTTCGGTGGCCAGATTGCCCGCCGCGCCCGGGGCAAAGGGGCAGCCGCCCGCGCCGCCCGCCGCGCTGTCAAAGCTGGTCACCCCTGCGGCCAAACCCGCCAACACGTTGGCCAGCGCCGTGCCGCGCGTGTCGTGAAAGTGCAACGCCAGCCGCTCGATGCCCGCTTTTTCGGCCAGCAGTGGCACCAACTCCGTCACTTGGTTGGGGGTCGCGACGCCGATGGTGTCGCCGATGCTCAGTTCATCCATCCCCAGTTCCAGCAGGCGCTCCGCCACTGTGACCACCTGGGCAGGCGCGACCGCCCCCTCATACGGGCAGCCGAACGCGGTGGAGATGTAGCCGCGCACGCGCACGCCCTGCTCGCGGGCTAGTGCCA
>JACDGC010000308.1 GCA_013815535.1 Ktedonobacterales bacterium | reverse complement strand
ATCGTGCATCAGTTGCAGCGTTTCCTCCCGCATGGGCTCGGGCAGTGTGCCCACACCAGCATAGACCCCGACGACGCGCAGGGCTGGCGTCACGGCAAGGATGGTGAGGAAACCGATGAGCGTATTGGGTGGCATGGCGACATCGACGAGCACCACGCGTGGCTCGTGATGACGCAAAAGCAGGTTGAGTCCCTCCTCGGCAGTGGTGGCGGTTTCGACGTGAAACCCTTCATGATACAGCAAGCTCGCGTACTGCGCGCGATTGCGCGCTTCGGTGCTAATGACCAGGATATGAACCATGTGTGTACCTCCATCCCAAGGGACGACCGACTGTCTAGTGCAGTCACACAAGGATTTGTCACAGGACAACGTTGGCCCCTGGTCGCGTATGGCAGCGCTTTGTCGTGTGAGAATGACGGGATGACACTATCAGCAACGCGCCAAACCGAACGTCACCAGCGGCACACATCAGCTTCATTTCTTTTGTCCCATGGCAATCGACATGGTGACGCTGGGTTGTGCGTCTTCCAGATTGAATTCCGCTTCAATCTGGGCGCGCAGCGCCTGCCACGTTGGTGCGTCCCAACAATGGGTCTGGAGGAAGAAGGGCGCAAGCACATCGAGCTGAAGCAACACGTTCCAGGCCATTCGCGCCCCATGCCCCCCGCCAGCGGCACCAAGGGGGATATCACGCGTATAACTTGAGATGGCGTGGACGCTTGGCGTGGCATGGCGCAAATAGCTATCGATCCGGCGTGAGCAGGCTAAATCTACCCCCCGTGCCGCGAGAATGGTTTCGAGCATTGTGCGAACGGTGGCGAATGCTGGCCCCGTATCATGAGGCAAATCAGCTTCCACTGTCTCGATCCACCCACCGGGCACCGTGACGCGCGCAAGCTCATCGATCACGTGCTGCCATTGCTGCGCGGGGATTCCCCACCCCAGGCAGCGCATATGCACAAAATCAAACGACGCATCACCAAAGGCTGGCAGCCCATGCAGAATATTCGCCTCAAGGAAGGTGAAATTGGCTGGAAGGGGCACGGGAAAGGGACGCGCTGGCGCGACGCTATCCAGGCCAACGACCCAGGCATTCGGAAATTGTTTGGCCATCGCCATCGCCCATTGGCCGGTGCCACAACCGATGTCTAAGATGCGTTTTGGCGCTGAAGGATCGGGCGCAATTTCACGTTGCAGGGCGCGTTCGATCACCCGATCAGTCCAACTGCCTGTTGTCGCCCCAGCGATATGATGTGATTGTCCGATGGGGGCGAAGAAATGCTGTTGGAAAAAACGATGATAAATAAAATGTTCCAGATCAAGGCGCTTACATTCCATCAGAATATTCGGCAAAAAATAGGGGCTTTCGGCGGGGCTGGTTACGTCGCGACCATTGATTGGCATGGTTGCCAATGTTTTGAGAAAAGCGGGATTAGACGACGGGGAGTCAGGCATCTCGCACTCCTTAAGCACGCTCTTCTTACCCGGGCGCGACCATAAAGCCTGTCTTAACATGCTCTTTATATTTTGTCAAGTAAGCACATCCATAATGAATGAATATTCCCAGCCTCGTGCGGGCGCAGCGCCGCCAGCCCATAAGAAACCCCGGATAGCGCGCCATCGTGGGCAGGCCTGCTATCCGGGGGAACGTTACGCGCAAGGGGGGTGATCTTAGGGGATGCTCACCAATGAGACATCGAAAATCAAGATGGCATTTGCGGGGATGTTCGAGCCACTCGGCGGGTTCGCGCCATAGGCCAATGCAGCAGGAATGAAGAGGCGTCTTTCGCCGCCGACCTTCATGCCAACCAGACCTTCCGTCCACCCTTTGATGACCCCCCCATTCAGCGGGAACTGGGCAGGTTGACCGCGATCCAGCGATGAATCGAACTTTGTGCCATCCGTCAACCACCCAGTATAGTTCACCGTGATGGTATCCGTGGCTTTGACCGCCTGCCCTGTGCCGACTTTGACATCGGCGTATTGCAAGTCATCGGCAAGTTTCACTGGGGCTTCTTGCGACTTGATGTTCGTCTTGCCATTCTTGGTGAAGTCCGAAAGCAGGCCGTAGGTGGCGGGTTGCGTCGCGGCGGGGGCTGGCCGGGGAACGACATTCCACACGATCAAGGCCGCAACGACGACCAGGACGGCTAAGAAGGCCCCCGTGATCACATTTTGGGTGCGCCGTCGTTGCTCTTGCATGGCCAAGCGGGCTTGCCGCGTTGAGGAGGTGATGGGGGCACGGCGCGCGATGGGGTCGCGTGTGGCCAGTGGGCGACTGGTCGTAGCGCTTTTGGGCGTCGTCCCAACTGCCCTCGACGTGCTTGCCACGATGGGACGGCTGGGGGAGATGCTCGATTTGGCGCCGTTGCGTGTGGCGCCACGGTCACCTGAATTCGCCGAACGGGAACCTTTGCTGGCTGATGACATACGGAAGCATTCCTCCTGGGAGATCCTGATACCCTGAAGTATACTCCTGCGGCGTCGCGCTGGCAACGAGGAGGGACTGATAGACGTGCGACGGCGGCATTTTTCGCGTAAATGGGCACCGGCTAACCACCACCGTGCAACCGAAAGGACGCTTCTTGACAACTCCCCGCTTTTCACTTATGCTACTAGTGATCACTTCACTGCAAAATATCCCTTTACAGGGTGGTTTTGCAGGGGGAAGCTGATGTGGTGGCGTAGCTGGATGGGTGAGGTGAGAGATCGTATGAGATCGTGCGTAAAGATGGGCATCGCCCTCGTTATCGTGGGCGTGTTTTTGCTGCTGCCTACCAAGGGAGCACAGGCGGCGGCGGCGCAACACATGGCCCAGCCGCGACTTTGTGGTGTCGCGCAGCCGTTTGGTCAGGCGACCAGTCGGGTATATTATCTCTATGATGCGCATAGCAATTATTCGTATGGTTACCAGTTCACGTTATCTTTATGGAAAGATCGCTGCCCATTAGCCTTTGGTGCTGCAACGGTGCAAAGCATCGATAATGCTGCCCCTGCGGGGATGCTTTCCGTTTCGGTCTTTAACTGCGACACAAAACTTGGGGGGTATACGCGGACGCGCTGGGCGGCTCCCGGCACGGGAATCACGACGGTGCTCTCGCAAAATGTGCCTGTTGGCTCCTATTACTTCGTTCAGGCATTCTATAAAAACAGCAGCGGCAATGAAGTCGTCTTCCAGACGGGGACGTGCGTTGCCACGCCCTGAGGGTGCCCTGCCTGCGGAAGCGAATGTCATGCGCCGAATTTGTGTGCAGGTGGTTGCTGCGTTCCTGCTCCAGAATGTGCGTGTGACGCTGCGGGGCGGTTTCATCTAAGG
Organism: Ktedonobacterales bacterium; assembly: GCA_013815535.1. GTDB lineage: Bacteria > Chloroflexota > Ktedonobacteria > Ktedonobacterales > JACDGC01 > JACDGC01. Next base: position 2,094 of record JACDGC010000308.1, on the reverse strand, counting down.
AGGCAGGTGCGTTGCTGGTGTTCTATGAAGCAATGCACCTGCCTATCGCCTGTACCTCACCAGTCTCTTTGCTGATCTCGCCAGCCGCAATTTCATCGTCAAGTTGGACTTCTCGTTGGTCAAGTACTGACGGCGAGCGTGGCTCATTCAGAGAACGCTTCCGCGCGACAGCGGTAATTTGTTCTTCGATGACTGCTGCAATTGCTGCTTGGGTTTCATCAGGCAATTGTTCTGCTGTGGTAACGGCGGCCCGTAAGCGAGCGTTCACATATTCGCCACTCCTCATGTGTAACTTCTCAGATGCATTGTCCCATTATTTTGAAAGCGACCGAATGCCGAAGGGGAACTCAATTTTAACCGTGCATAAACGTTTCTTATGATGCACGAGAATCCTCTCGGCCCTTCGTCCACCGTTATGCACGGTAATGCGCCCTAGCTGCTGTCAATTCGCCCTATTGCTCACTTGTTTTCACCATACCAGAGAGGAGGATGGTATTGCCATCAGGATCGTGCAACATGGCAAAGCACATCCCAAATGGGGTGACATAGGGAGCACGGAAGCTTTCATAACCAAACCCGGTCATTTCGGTATATTTGGCCTCGACCAATCCTTGCGACTCCAGATAAAACTCCAGAAGACTGCCATAGGTATCTACTTCTGACTTCACGGGAGAAGTTGGGCTTCCCACAAACTGAGCATCCCATCGTGCGGGCTTTGAATCAAGAAAGAAGGTTAGTCCACTCCCCATCTTGACCTCAACGTGGGTTTTTGCCTCACTTCCTTCTGGGATATCCAACCCCAGCCTTTGATAGAAAGTAACTGAAGCACTCATATCTTTGACGATAAGACCAAGCATGTATAGTTCTAATGCCATGGCTACGTTCCTTTTCTGACATGTTCACATCATTCCTAATCGGTGGCTTCATTATATCGCATCGCGGAATTGAATCATGGGAGTTCGTTTTTGGCTGTTATCCCTTGGCGCTGATGATGCATGAGGCAAAGGCTCCTCTTATTTTAGAGGGCATATTTTCATTTGCTGGCTCCTGGTGTGCGTCCCTGTTGGTGTCAATTTATTCTCGCATTCTTCAAGCCAGTGACCCCCATGTATTTGAGTCGTTTCTTGCTTTTGAACATCTTCCTTGAGGTTAAAGCAATGCATCTCATGTTATTATCACCGACTGAATATGCAAAGCTGCAAGAGCTTTGTGATCTCTTCGATAATTATCTTGCCGTATCTGCTATCATTGCGGGTGAGACTCCTGCACAGGTTTACGTTGATGATATGAATATCCCTACGGTCGCCCTGCTGTTTCCTTGGGATGGTCATCGCGTGTATCTAGTTGGCGAAACGCATAACGAACAACTTATTCAGGAAATCAAAAGGGCGCTTTTCTCCTTTTTCTCTCCCTTCAAGAAACAAGGAAGGTCATATGAGTTTCTGATTTATTACGCCTCATCCCTCTGGGAACCACATTTCTCTTCGCTCTGTGAAGGGATGGAAACAAGAGTAGCAAGAAGGCAATATTATGGTATTACGCAAGTTCTCCCTAGGTGGCAAGAATATCTTCCTGCCGCATGGTTGTTACGGCGGATAGATGCGCAGCTGCTAGGGGAACAACAACTGCGCTATCTTCCTGAACTTATCGAAGAAGTGCATTCGGAATCGCCCTCCGTACAAGATTTTCTTGCGCGAAAATTTGGATATTGCGTGCAGGAGGATCACACTTTACTAGGGTGGTGTTTATCAGAGTACAATCATGAAGATCGTTGCGAAGTAGGAATTGAAACCATGTCGCAATATAGAAAGCTTGGCGTTGGTGTTATTACGGCATCAGCGCTTATCGCGCATGCACTCGCGCAGGGGATAACGAAAATTGGATGGCATTGTTGGAAGGATAATGAACCTTCAAGTGCTCTAGCAATCAAGCTCGGTGGGACGTTAGTGGCAGAATATGCTGTTCAACGTGAGTTCGGCGAAGGAAACCTCCTGATAGAATGGCTGGTAGATAAGGAACAGCCCATCAGGAGGTGACGCGACGAGCATACTCGATCTGTTTTGTGATGTCGATGATTTTTGGCAGGACTACGGC
>JACDGC010000307.1 GCA_013815535.1 Ktedonobacterales bacterium | reverse complement strand
ACCGTGAAGCGTCCCTGTAAGGCATCGAGTTGGGCTGGTACCAGCGCCGCGCGTAGCGCCGCCCAGAGCGTTTCCTCCATCGCATACTCCTTTTTTCGCCCGCAACGCCAGCCGCACCATACGCACTGGCGGGAAGCCATGCGGGGCAGTCGAAGCCCCGCGCGTCACCGGACATGGCTCAGACATCCCCGCGCAGATATGCCAGCAGCGGCAGAGCATCCGGGGCAACGGGAATCCGTTGGACCACCGCCCCCGAGACCGGGCAGCGCCGCAGCAGACAGGTCAGACCGTTCGCCTCCTGCGTGACATCCATGGTGGCGACCACCGCGCGGGCAGCGTCGAGCCGTTGACCCGGCACCGCCGGAGCGTAGACGCGACGCGCAATGGCGGAAGTCCGCGACGAGCGAGCACGAAGTGATGCCGTCATGCAAGTTTCTCTCTTTCCGTGATGCCCCCCAAAAAGGGGACAAAAAGGCCCTGGCCGACCATCGACCAGGGCGAACAACCCGCAAATGCAACTGCGACACACCGCTCAGACCGACCCAGGAACAACTAGAGGCAAGGCCGTATCGCCATCAACGCCGTACAAAACATCATCTAACACCATGAGCGCCCGCGCCGCTGTCACTAACGTCGGGACCCCAGGATTAAGGCGGTCCACCGCCTCGACAAATCCTAATACCCACTCCGCTAGGTCGTACATAAACTCTGGCAATGCACTCATCGCGTTAGTGTACACATTAAGGGTGTGACCATCAACGGAAACAGTTGCCGAGGCCGGGACCACCTGTTGTGTCAGAAACGTTGCCACTGGACAAGTAGACAGCAAACGGGCCTGTCCGACCACGGCGGTCGGTGCGAAGGTCGTCAACCAGTCACGAAAATCATGCACTGTGACCTCAGTCACTTGCATAGGTCATCATCCTTTCCTAAACAGATACGGCCCAGTGCCGCATCGGGTGGACAGCCAGGAATTGAACCTGACCACAGGCACCAGCTCGCCCACAAAAAAGCGCCGTGCTCAAACGAGCACAGCGACGCCAAGATAGCAAGAATGACTATTTGTATCGTGGATCATCAGAATGGACAGGCCAGGGCATGCGCGACTTGCGCGAACGGCTGCGGACATCCCCCGTAAAAAGGACCCGCCCGCCACCCACCGGACGACCTGCACTCTGCAAAATCGGCACGGTGACGTGCTCAATACGATGCGTATTGTAGAGATGATGAATGATAGACGTTTCCTGGCGGAGCGCGCAGCGACATACCAGACAGCGCCAAGCCCGTGCCCCATGCCCGCGCGTATAATAGCTCCCAATGACGCGCCCTTGATACAGCACTTCATGAACCCCGCGCTGCGGATAATGTTGCACCTGGACCGGAATCGTGAGCGGAGTCAAACGTCCCTTGTCATACGCTAATGTCGTGAGAGGTGGGCACCGGATCTGCCCCTTATCCTTGCGTGCGCGTCGAGGAGCCGTCAGCCCCGCCGCCTTGCGCTCCGCCGCCCGATGTTCCGGCGTACAGTGAAGTGTTCGTTTGATGAATTGCCGATACGAGATGATGTCGCCCGTTGCCCGCACGCGATAGCGCCGCGATGAACCGCCCAACGGTACAAAATCAAGCAGAGTCCGAGTATCCACGAGTGTCCCCCCTCACTAATGAAACCTGCCATAAAGAGATGCGAGGGGAAGGAGGAGGTTCCCCCTTCCCCGGAAATCCCAGGAATCGCGCTGCCCCTTGCGTCCCCTTGCAGGGAGGAAACAACGCGACCAATCCGCCCTCTTGCGAAGGCTACCGGCTTCCACTCCCCGAAAAATCAGCCCTTGTGGTGTTTGCGCCGCCTGGGTTTATTTGGTTGTTCATGTTCTCATCGGTAACTCTCGTTACACTGATTACAATGATAACACGCCTAAGTAACGAATGTCAATAGCAGAACTTAAGGAATCTGGATAATTAATGCGACTAGTGTAACTATGTAGTATAATGTCATTGAGGCCAGAACAAGATTAGCAGAAAGGAACCGCAATGAGAAAATTAGAAGACCAGACCGTCTTGACGCTCAAGGAAGCTAGCGAGAAATATGATGTTCCCGTTAGTTGGCTTCGCAGACAAATAGGAAAGCCAGTATTAAGTGAATCAAAAATACTTCGGCTAGTTAAGTTTCCGGCAGATAGAAACTTCTACGTCTTCGAATCAGAGGTTGAGGAATTATCCAAACCTCGTGTTTATAGCATCGAGTACATGGAAGCAACAAGGCAGGCATACGAAGAAGACCCCGATACATATGCCAAAGAAGGAGAGGACGATTTTCAGGGAAAGAAATAAGACCACTGTCAGTCAAAGAAAATTCCTTGGCTACTTTAATTCAGAGAACCGCCCCAATATTAGGACGGTTCTCTATTTTAGAATGACGACAGTTATATTATAGCGTGCTTGATCTTGACGACAAATTTGACGACAGAGCCGAAAAACGCAGACAAATCAAGACAGACAACAAATGAGGAAATGGCAGCAATGTGTAAGCTAAACGGACCCAGTAAAACGGGGAAGAATGCTGATATTAAGATTTGACTCCTCTGTCGATCGAGGGCAACCTTTCAGCTTTGATCTGGGCAAAGGTTCTGTGATCAAGGGCTGGGATCTGGGTGTCGCGGGGATGAAGGTCGGCGGCAAGCGGCGTCTCATCATTCCAGCCGATCTGGGCTATGGTGCGCGCGGCGCCTCTGGCGTCATCCCACCCAATGCCCAACTGATCTTCGATGTGGACCTTTTGAAGGTCAGTTAATTGGCTGGGGCAGCTATCTGCCACGAGTGAGCAGAAAACATCTCCGGCATATGAGCGCAAAATGGAATGACGCTGGTCATATGCCAGGGGTGTTGTGTCAGTGGGAAATCAAGACATCTCTGGGATTGAAGGAAGCCTTCCACTCACTTATGCAGCGGCATTGGCTCAAAGAAGGCCCTCATTTCAGCAGGTAGTAAACCTCCGTCCACACTTTCGCAGGATCGTCGTTATTTGGTCCGTAGATCTCCCATCGGGTGCCAGTCGTCTGCCTCTTTTGCACGGTGCACCAGTCAATCACAGCCTGATGTGCCGCTGCCAACTCCTTGTACGCCCCATAGTGGACGGTCGTCGCCACTTGTCCCATCGGCAGGGCCGATGCGATCACTTGTCCGGTGAGCGGGCAGGGAACCAATAACTCAACCCCCACCTCGATATGGGGCAGGTCATCCCAGTACAGCATGACATTGCGGCAGCCACGGGTGACCCCACCTGCACGCAAACATGCCCAGACCTCATCCAGCAGATGCATCCATAGCGTGGGGAACTCCTGCCACGTGGTCGCCGCAGGTATCACAGCGGTTGGGCGCGCCACGACGTCCCGCAGATGTACTTGATAGCGCATTTTGTCTCCTTGGGTCGCTCATCATCGCCATAGGCACGGCCGATGGCCGCGAAATCAGAATATGCACTGCTTCTGATGACATGCTTGGTAGTTGAATCCCCTATTTCCTGAGAGCTATGCTCATGAGGATACTCGAATTATTCGGCGCTGTCGACGACTTTTGCCAGCAGTTTTTGGCCGCAGTGTGAGCGGCGATTGCTGAGCCACGGGACTCGTAAGCGTCACCTCGCCCCAGTTGGCCCGAGTGAGTTGCTGGCGCTCGTGATCCTTTTTCATGCATCTTTTGTGCACGGCTCATCTTGCTGGCGAGCCGCACGTGGGGCATCTCACTTGCTTGACGGATTCCCAGGGATTTTGCTATACTGAAATTAAACCAATTACAGTTTTTGTGGCACTCGGCAGCCATCTCTTTGGTGCGCTGCCATGGCACGCTGACACGCGCCAAACCTGGCATGCTGAAGCTGAGATGCCACTCTCTGCGCTTCTCGCACCCGAAGGCGAACGCCAGCGGCGCGTGTCGTCATCCCCAGAGACCTAACGAAAAGAGCATCGCATCATGGCAAACAAAACGAAACATCCCACTGCGACGAACCTTCAGATCATTGTGGGCAGCACCCGCGAGACCCGCAACATCGACCTCATCGTGCCTTGGGTGGCGAAGCGGGCAGCGCAACGCGAAGCATTCGCGGTGGAAGTTCTCGATCTGCGGGATTGGGAACTGCCGCTGTTTGCTGAGCACATGGGCACCCTTGGCGATATCAACGATCCTACATATTCAGCACCCGTAGTCAAGCAGTGGAATGCCAAGATCGCGGCTGGGGATGCCTACCTTTTCATCACACCTGAGTACACGCACAGCATCCCTGCTGTCCTCAAGAATGCCATCGATAGTGTGTTTGCGAGTTTTGCTTTCCGCAACAAACCCGCAGCATTTGTGGGGTATAGCGTTGGCATCGCTGCGGGCACCCGCGCTGTTGAGCATCTGGCGTCGATTGCCATCGAAGCGGAACTCATCCCTTTGCGCAACACAGTGCTGATCGCCAAGGTTCAGCAGTCCTTCGCTCATGGTGAACCCGTCGATCCTGAAACGGAGGTTGCCCTCGACATCATGTTGGACGATCTGGCCTGGTGGGCGGAGGTGCTGAAGCAGGCACGCGCAGGGGGCGAGTTGCCACCAGCCTCCGTCCGTCGTCGATTAGCCACGGCCAAGCGTACCAACGGCTGAGCGCAGCAGGTGTGCCCCCCTTCCCTTCTCTCAAAAGGAATTGGGGCGCTCAGAGGTCTGGGGACCAGAGCAATCGGGAATGATTGCTCTGGCTCTTTTTTGAGGGGGCGTGCCACCATGCCTTCCTGCAATGTGAGCTATTTCATAGAGAGACATCCATAGGGTATGGACATCATGCGGATGCGCTGTGGTCTGCCTCAATACGGCTTTGGATGCGCCCCGCGACAGAGCTCAGCGTATCGCTAAGGTGACGCTGGCAATGGTCCCATTCGAACAAAATCTCTGGACGGAGTGCGCTATCATATACGGGAAATGATTGTTGCTGTGTTGATGAGAGGATGTCTACCCCTGATGAGCTATCCCCCTACCACCGACGATGATGACTTGACGACGCCCCAAACCGCGCCTGTGTTGGATGATGATGCGCTGACAACCCCCCACAATCCGGGAATGGATATGGGCTTGACCGCGCCTCAGGCACCGCTTTCCGAGCCGCTGCCAGTAGCCCTCTGGCCCAATACCTCGCCCTACTTGCCTGATGGGCCATCGCTGGCCCCGCCGCCGCCACTGCGGGCGCGGCGTAACGTGGTGCGGGCAGGGATTACCTTGGTGGGCGTCCTCACCCTGATGGCACTGGTCGCGGGGGTGGCTTTTGTCGCCAGTCATCGCAGTGGCGTAGCGGGCGCGAGCGATTCCGCTGCGACGGCAGCGGGCAGCTATTGCCGCGCGTTGCAAGGGGCGCAGTATCCGCAGGGATACGCGTTGTGGGATGCGGC
>JACDGC010000306.1 GCA_013815535.1 Ktedonobacterales bacterium | reverse complement strand
ACGCTGGAGGTCGAGTCGTCCAAGACCAGGATGCGCGGGTCCAGCAGCAGCGTGCGCGCGATGGCGAGGCGCTGTTTTTGGCCGCCCGAAAGCGTCACCCCGCGCTCGCCCACCCATGTCTCATAGCCATCTGGCAGGCTCATGATGAAGTCGTGGAGGCGTGCCACTTTGGCCGCCGCGATGATCGCTTCCTCGGTGGCGTCATCCACCCCAAAGGCGATGTTTTCGCGGATGGTCGCATTGAAGAGAAAGACATCTTGCAGCACCAGACCAATGTTGCGCCGCAGCGAGGTCAGCGTCAGATCGCGCACATCATGGCCGTCGATCTGGATGCTGCCCGCCGTCACGTCATAGAAGCGCGGCAGCAGGCTGAGCAGCGTGCTTTTGCCGCTGCCCGTCGCCCCCAGGATGGCGACGATCTGCCCCGGTTTGGCGTCGATGGCGATGTCTTGCAACACCGTGCGGCCATTCTTATAGGTGAACGCGACATCCGCGAACTGCACATGCCCTTGCACGTTGGTCAGCGCCACCGCGTCCGGCGCATCCTTGATGGTCGGCTTCAAATCTAACACCTCGAAGAGACGTGAGCCACTGGCGATCGCGCGCAAGATCCAGCTCATCATGAAGCCGAAGACGCGCACGGGCGTGGCCAGCAGCAACACATACAGCATCACTGACCCCAAGGTGCCCAGCGTCAGATGGTGCTGGATGACGGCCACTCCGCCGATCCCCAATGTGACGACGGTGACGACGTTCAGCACGAAGATCATCAGCGGCTGGTTCCACGCCGACAGGCGCATGGCCGACATTTGAGCATCACGCACCCGACGATTTTGCGTCATGAACTTTTCGTGCTCGAAGCCCTCACGGTTGAAGGAAAGCACCACGCGGCGTCCGCTCAAGCTCTCTTGCATCACCGTGCTGAGGTCGCCCGTTTGCGACTGCACATCGCGCCACATCGGGCCGAGTTTGCGCGCCACCTGCCATGCCAGCAGTGCCAGCACGGGCAGCGCCACCAGCGTCACCAGGGTCAGCGTCACATCCAGCCGCGCTAAGATCACGATCACCGCGCCAAAGGTCAGCAGGGCGGTGATGGCGCGCACGAAGCCAAACGGGAAGAAGTTGCGCACGGATTCGATATCCACCGTCATGCGCGACATCAACTGCCCCGTCTCAGCGTCATCGTGAAAGTCGAAGCTGAGTTGTTGCAGGTGGGCATAGACCTCGTTGCGCAGGTCATAGGCAATCTCCACCGAGAGCGCCTGCGAATAATAGCCCTGCCCATAGGCAAAGAGGCCGCGTAGCCCATTGACCACAAGGATGGCCACTGCCGCCAGCGCTAATTCACCGAAGCTGCCCGTGTGGATGCCATGGTCAATCACCCAGGCAAAGAGCCAGGGAAACAAGAGCGAAAAACCCGTGGCCAGCACGACGCAGGTGAGGGTGCCCATGGTGAGCCAAAAATGAGGACGCGACAGACCGAAGATACGCCGGTAGATGCGCCAACTGTCCCGCAGAGGGGGGAGCTTGGCTGCGGGCACAGATGGGGATGACGCCATTGATGCCGATCCTTTCTTCCATAGCACGCTCGACCAGAGCCTTCGCATGCGGTGAAGATCAGAGGCGGAGCGCCAACGCGATATACACTTAAGACGCGTGAAGCAGTGGTCTGATTACGCATAAGAGACGCCAATGTCGGTAATCATCATCTGCCATGTATGATATGTATCATACATCAACCACCCTGGCTGATGCAAATTGGCGTCGCATCTGTGCGGCCTCCCCCGTGATGTTGGTTCGCGCGATCAGCCATATTTCTGTTGTAGGGTGTAGCTATGGCGCAGGCCACTCCGCAAAACGCGAGAAGGTGAAGATCGATGCAACCACAGCAATCACAAGCGGGTTATGTGTTGGCGCTCGACGTGGGCAGTTCCTCCACGCGAGCGCTGCTTTTTGATGCACACGGCGACGCCGTGCCGGATGTGCGCGTGCAGCATCCCTATGCTGTCGCCGCTGGGCCAGATGCCACCAATGCGCCCGATGCGGATGAGATGGTGGAGCGCACCTGCGTGGCCATCGACGATGCGCTGCGGCTCGCGGGCACACGCGCCGGGCAGATCCGTGCGGTGGCGACGGATACCTTTTGGCACAGCCTCGTCGCGGTGGATGCGATGGATCGCGCCCTCACTCCCGTCTATACCTGGGCGGATCGCCGTTCGGTCGATGCCGTGGCGCAGTTGCGCGGCGAACTGGATGCCACGGCGCTCCATGCGCGGACGGGGGCACCCCTGCACACCAGCTATTGGCCCGCGAAGTTACGTTGGCTGCGCGATGCCCAGCCCGCGCTCTTCACCGGGGCCGCGCAATTCATCTCGCTGGGTGAATATCTGCATCGGCGCCTCTTGGGGCAGTCGCGCTGTGGCTTGTGCATGGCCTCGGGCACGGGGCTTCTGGCCACCGCTGCCCGCGCCTGGGATGCTGACCTGTGTGCCCACCTGCATGTGCGGCCCGACCAACTGCCCCCCCTGGCCGATGTGGGGGACGGGGTGCGTGGGTTACGTGTCGAGTTTGCCCAGCGCTGGCCAGCGCTCGCAGCGGTGCCGTGGTATCCCGCGCTGGGCGACGGCGCGACGGCCAACGTCGGCTCTGGTTGTCTGGATGCGTCGCGGGTGGCCATCTCGGTTGGCACCAGCAGCGCCCTTCGCGTCATTCAGCCGGTGAATGCTGATCCGCTGCCAGCAGGGGTGTGGCGCTACCTGTTGGACCGCGATCGCGCGATTGTTGGCGGCGCGCTGAGCGAGGGCGGGAATCTGGCGGCTTGGCTGCGGACGACCCTCGGGCTGGCCGACCTCACCGCTGCCGAGGCCCTGGCCGCGCACCTGCCGCCCGATGGGCATGGGTTGACGGTGTTGCCCTTCATCGCGGGGGAGCGCAGCCCTGGCTGGCACGCTGACGCGACGTTGACGGTGAGCGGCATCACGTCGCGCACCTCCACCAGTGACCTGTTGCGCGCTTTCATGGAATCCCTGGCCTATCAAATCGCGACGGTGTATGCGGATGTGCGGGCTACTCTGCCTGCTGATCCCGCGCAGATGATCGGGAGTGGCGGCGGTTTGACCCAATCTCCCCTGCTGCAAGGCATCTTAGCCGCAACATTGGGCATGCCGCTTGCGCTTTCAGCGGAAAGTGAAGCATCCGCTCGTGGGAGCGCACTGCTGGCACTCGTCGCCGAGGGCGTGTTGCCCGATCTGGCGATCTTGCCTCCCAGCCTTGGCTCCGTCATCGCGCCCGATGTCGCCGCCACGCCCATCTATCGCAACGCGCAGGCGCGCCAAAACGCGCTTGCGGCACGGCTCTTGATCTGATTTCGTGATGGGGGGGATGGTGATGCCAAAAACCGTGCCCCACAGACGTTGATCCTATGAAAGTGGCGAATCGTCACTCTTGCTCGTGTGATCTAGTAGAGGGATCGCTTTCATTCTATTCAGCCCACGCTGTGATTTCAGCAAACTGCGAGAAAGATCTATGCAACTCAAGCTAGCGCCTGCGTTCAGTGAACGCCGCCCCGCCGCGCCAATGGCCGCCCGCGACGTGTGGAAGATTGTGGGCATCGTGGTGGCGGGTGTGCTGGCCATCTGGTTCGTCGCCAAAACCATTGATGTGTTGCTGGTCTTTTTTGCCGCCATCGTCTTCGCCGAGGCCATCCGCCCGCTCGTCTGTTTTGGCGTGCGGCGGCTGGGCTTGCCCCGCTGGGCCGCGACGGTGCTGGTCTATGTCACGCTCTTCGTCATTCTGGGTCTGCTGATCTGGATCGTCCTGACGCCGCTCATCAGCCAGGTGCAAACGCTCATCAACAATTCCCCCGCGCTGCTCGACCGATGGAACCTGCAACTGGCGACGCTGCAAAAGAACCCCGCTGGGGCGGCGTTCCTCAGCTTCGTCACGCCCCAAGCCCAGACGCTCGGCTCCGCCGCCATCAACGCGCTGCTGGGGGTGCCGTCCACCGCCTTCTCGATTCTCTTCAATGTCGCCTTCACGCTCTTCCTCGCGTTCTATTGGCTCAACGCCACCAATGGTCTGCGCGACTTCGTGGTGTCCCTCTTTCCCTTGCGTGCCCGTTCTTTGCTGAATGGCATGTTCGACAAAATGGGCAGCCAACTGGGCGTCTATATCCGCAGCGTCATCATCAACATGGTGGCCATCGGGACGATCACCAGCATCGCGTTGTGGGCACTCGGCATCCCCTATCCGTTGGTGTTGGGCGTCTTCGCCGCCCTGACTGAGGCCATTCCACTGGTTGGCCCTTACATCGGTGGCTTGCCCGCGCTGCTGCTGGCCTTCAGCATCTCGCCCTTCAAAGCGCTGTTGGTCATCATCACCTATGTCGTGGTGCAACAGTTCGAGAGCAACACCCTGGTGCCCGTCGTCATTGGCCGCACCATGCAGATGAACCCCTTGGTCACCTTGCTTTCGGTGCTGATCGGCACCTCGCTCTATGGCATCGTGGGTGCGCTGCTCGCTGTGCCAGTAATGGCCATCGTGCAGATCGTCTTTCTGCGCCTGATCGTCCCCCTGCTGCGTGGCGAATTGCACCTGGACGATGAGGAGCACGAGATCGAAGCCCTCCCCGCCGCGCTGCCCTAGCATCGATGTGGGCAGCCAGCTTGCCCCACTTTCCTCGATGCGAACCGTGCCCCTCTAATCGGCTTCCCCGAAAAAACCATCAGCAATGGTCGCGAACGCCCCAATGGTGGGCAAAAACGTGATCCATCTCATAGTTTTCCCGGCAAGCGTGCCCATGGAACGCCAAGCAGCGTATACAATGGTAAGATCCTTGTAGGTATAATTGCGCTATGTCTAGGATGGAGGCGGTCTCTATGCGGCGAATGCGGATGGTGCTGAGCGGATTTTTGCTAGCCTGCGCGGGGCTTTTGGCGGCCTGCGGCGGCTTCCCCACGGGCAGCACGGCCAGCGCGCCCCCCACGGCGGTGGTTTCCCCCACGCCAACGTTGCAGCCCAGCCCGACCCTGGTGCCCACCCCGGTCATCTCGGCGAACTGCCAAAATGCCATCGGTCAACGTGGCACCATCTATGACCGCAATGGCGTCAAACTGGCGTATTCCACGAAGGATAGCCTCGCGCCTGATGGATGGCGTCGTCACTACACCGTCGCCTCGCTGTCGCCGGTCATCGGCTATTTCAGCCAGATTTATGGGGTGACGGGCATCGAAGCGTTCTATAACCAAAACCTCAGCGGCCAGAGCGTGGCCGACTGTGGCGCGGATATCTACCTCAGCATCGACTCGCGCATCCAAACCAAGTTGGATCAATCCTTTGGCAATGGGGTCGTGGCGGGCGCGTGCCCAGCGAGTGCGCTGGGCAGCATCATCGTCGAAGATCCCCGCAATGGGCAGGTC
>JACDGC010000305.1 GCA_013815535.1 Ktedonobacterales bacterium | reverse complement strand
CAACTTGGCTTGCTGCTGAAGGAAGAAGAGGCCGCTGGCCAACCCCAGGAAGATGAGGCCAGCTGGCACCGCCAGCCGCATCGTATTTTCGACCAACCCCAGGAAGATGACGTATTCCAGCCCAGCGAAGGGGAAGCCACTGGTGAAGGCCCGCACGATGCGTGCCCCCGTGCCTGGCGGTTTCAGCGTCGCGGTGCGGCTGGCAGGGGCATACGCGCCCTTGGCCCGCTGTGCTGTCGCGGCGCTTGCCGGGCTGGCGCCCGTCTTGGGCGTGCTGAGCCGGGATGATTGGGTGGCGAGGGGAGGCGCGGGCGTTTTGTTGGCAGACGCGTCCGCCTGCGCCACCGTGAGGGGGGGCGCGGGAGCGCGTTTCACGCTTGGCACCGACTTGGGCTTTGCGCCGGCAGGTTTGTTGGGGCGATTTCGCTGAGTGCTCATGCGTTCAGGATAGCACACTTCACGGTACTTTGCCGAAGGGGTCCCCCAAAATGGCCCCGTGTTCCTGCGTTGGGGGTCACGCGTCAGGCAGCGCATCATACGAAGTTCACTGTTCCCATGGTGTTGTATACTTTTGTATAGCCCTAAAGTGAGAGGAAGCGGCGGCAAGGAGGCTCACGAGGCCAACTCGCTTGATCCGTCGGCAATGCCCCCACTCAAGCGTCCCTACCCAAGAAGCGAGGCTTCAGAACATGGCAGCACGACGAACCAAAGATGCCCCCCTGCAAGAGTTCCACCAAGGGTATTCCCCCGAGGAAGATCGCGAACGCACCAACGTCCACTACGAGCAGCCCGTGGAATTTTTTTCCCTCATCACTGGTGGCGAATGGAATGTGTATTCGTGCAATTGGTGGGCCAGCGACCAAACGAACCTGACCGACCCCGCCACCATTACCGCCAGCCAAGCGGCCAAGCTGGATATCTTTGCCCAACAGATGCACCTGCAACCCGGCCAACGCATTCTGGATGTTGGCTGTGGCTGGGGTGGCCCCATCACCTATCTGGCGCAAAAATATGGCGTGCGGGGCGTGGGGCTGAACCTTTCACCCAAGCAAAAGGTGGCCGCCGAGGCGCGGGTGGCCCGCTATGGCGTGGATGTGCGGATCATCCAGCAGCATTGGGCCGATTTCACCGATAGCGAAGGATTCGATGCGGTCTATACCGATGAAGTGATCGTCCACTTCCATGACCTCGACCAGTATTTCGCCAAGGTGCACAGTGTGCTGCGCCCGGGCGGCTGGATGCTCAACAAAGAATTGCACAATGTGCACCCTGACTATGGCAAGATCAACCGCACCACGGCACATATCAACGAGATCTATGGTTTCACCGGCAATTATCGCAGCCTGGGTGAAGAATTGACGCTGGCCAACAACGCTGGCTTCGAGGTGCAAACCATCACCCAGTTCCCACGCGAGCACTACCTGAAAACGGTGGGAAGTTGGATTGCCAATATGGATCTCCACAAAACCAAACTGGTGGATCTCGTTGGGTTGGATTATTTCAAACAGTTCCTGGTCTACCTGAAGATCGTCTATCGCATCTTCACGGGCGAGAAGCTGACCATCGACGCCATCCTCAGCCGCAAAATTGGCGAATGATGGTGTTGCAGTGACACCAAGCCCCCACGGTGCATGGGCTGCCGTGGGGGCTTTTGCGTGGCCTAGCTGGACTGTTGGACCAACTCACCGAAACGGGTGATGTCGGCACGAATGACATCCAGGCTGCTGCGCCAGAAAGCGGGGGAGTGGATGTCGATGCCAAAACGCGCCGCCAACGACGCGGCATCCGCTAGACCAGTGGAGGAGAGCAAGTCGTCATATTGCCCCCGGAAGGCCGCCGCATCGCGCTGATAGTGGGCATAGAGCCCCAACCCAAATAGCAGGCCGAACATGTAGGGATAATTATAAAAGAAGATATCGGGGCGATAATAGTGCCCCTTCGCGGCCCACATGTAGGGGTGCAGTTGCGTGTCATCCAACCCGTCACCATAAGTCGCGCGTTGCGCATCCAGCATGATCTCACAAAGTTCCGCTACGGAGAGTTCGCGGGTCTGACGGCGCTCGAAGACGTGCTGCTCGAACAAGAAGCGGCTGGTGATATCCACCACCACCTGTGCCGCACCACCGATGACGGATTCGAGAATCAACATCTGTTCGCCCTGGCTCGCATTGCGGAGGGCGGCGTCGCGGGTGAGCGTCTCGCAGAAGATGCTGGCAGTCTCGGCCAGGGTCATGGGCGTCTGGCGCTGCAAGGGGGTGCGTTGGGCGAGGTTCAGGTTGTGGTAGCCGTGGCCCAGCTCGTGCGCGATGGTGCTGACGCCCTCATACGAGGGATCATAATTCGTCAGCACGCGTGACTCATCGCCGCGCAGCGCCATGCAAAAAGCGCCACCGCGTTTGCCCGCGCGTGGCTCAGCATCGATCCAGTTTTCCCGGAAGGCGCGGGCGGCAAAGTCGCTGAGACGCGGTGAATAGACGCCAAACTGCTCCACCACGAAGGCGGTCGCGTCGGGGTAGCTCCACGAGCGGTCACTGCTGCCCACAGGCGCGAAGAGATCATAGAACGCCAGTTTGGGGATGCCCAATGCCCGCGCTTTCAGGTCGAAGTAGCGCCGAAAGTCTGGGAACGCCTCATGGGCCGCCCCCATCAGCGCGTCGAAGGTGGCGCGGTCGATGCCCGATGTGAAGAGCGCTTCATCCAGCGGGGTAGCCCACCCGCGCCGCCGGGTGAGGGTGTTGGTCTGCCCCTTGATGCTGTTGAGCGCGGCAGCCAGTGGTTCGGCGTGGCGCTCCCACGCGGCCAGTTCAGCGAGATAGCCCGCCTTGCGGGTGGCGCGGTCGGGCGCGAAGGCCATGTTGCGCACCAGCGTCATGGGCACCTCGTGCGTTTGGCCATCTTGCGTCAGCGGCACCACCATGCGCGAGGTCGTGTTGGCATAGAACTTTCCCCAGGCACCTGCCCCCGTCACGCTCAGTTCCGCCGCCAGGGCTTCCTCGGCGGGCGACATCTGGTGGGCGGCGCTCACCTGGGCTTTTTGCAGGGCAAAGGCATGCTCCGCCGCGACAGTGGAGCGCGCGATGAGGGCCGCGACATCCAATGAGCCGATCCAGGCGGTGAAGCGCGTCGTCAATTGTTCGAGGGTCACTTCGATGGCTTCGAGTTCACTATCGCGGGCCTGTGCGGTGGTGTTGGTAGCATCGGTGCTGATGAAGGCATGGATGTATGCACGTAGGGTGCTATAGCGTGCCAATGTGGCATTGAGGGCCGTGGTGGCATGCTCGAAGGTGGCCACGGTGGCGTCATCCACTGGCAATGTCGCTTGGCGGTCGATGTTGGCGGCGTCCCACTGGGCGCGCAGATCGTTGACCTGCGCCTGCACCGTGGCAAACTCCGCCGCAAACTCGGGCGATTCCAGGCTGGGGAACACGGTCGAAACATCCCAATGGGGCAAGGTTGCGGTTGTCATCCGTCATCTCCTCCTCGTATGATGCCTATGATACACCATCATTTGGCAGATGGCGACCATTGAGACCTTGCGAGAAGGGGCCGAGCGTTCGGGACGGGGTCTTGCGACACCGACTCTCCCAGCCCCCGTCCATCTGCGGATGAGGGCTGGGGAATCTGGCAGGCGCGTGCGGTGGCGCGCAGCCTACTCCAGCGCGTCACGCAGATCCGCGATGAGGTCGTTGACCTCCTCGATGCCAACCGAGAGGCGCAGCAGAGAATCCGTGACGCCGCGTGCCTCACGCAGTTGGGCGGGGATGCTGGCGTGCGTCATGGTGGCAGGGTGGCAGCAAAGCGATTCGATGCCGCCCAGGCTCTCGGCCAGGGCAAAGACGCGCAGCCGCTTCACCATGCGCTTGACGGCGGTCAAACCGCCCTTCACGTCGAAGGAGACCATGCCCCCGAAGCCGCTCATCTGGCGCTGGGCCAGAGCATGATCGGGGTGGCTGGGCAAGCCGGGGTAATACACCGCGCGCACCTTGGGATGCTCGCTCAGGAACTGGGCCACGGCCATGGCGTTTTCCTGGTGCTGACGCATGCGGACGGCCAACGTCTTCACTCCGCGCAAGACAAGCCACGAATCAAAGGCCCCCGGCACGCCACCCGCCGCGTTTTGGTGGAACCTATAGCGTTCGTAGAGGTCCGCGTCATTCGTCATCAGCGCACCACCAATGACATCGCTGTGACCGTTGATATACTTCGTGGTGCTATGGAAGACGACATCGGCCCCCAGCTCCAACGGGCGCTGGATGACGGGCGAGGCGAAGGTGTTATCCACCACCAATTTCGCGCCCCCCGCGTGGGCCACCTCGGCCACCGCCGCCAGATCCACCAGCGTCAGCAGGGGATTGGTGGGCGTTTCTACCCAAATGTATTTGGTGTGGTCGGTCATGGCCCGCGCATAGGCATCCGTGTCGCGCGCGGGCACATAGCTTATCTCAATGCCCAATGGGCAATAGACGCGCTCGAAGAGGCGATAGGAGCCGCCATAGAGGTCGTCATCCGCGATGATGTGGTCGCCGGGGCGCAGGACCGACAGGATGGTATTTTCAGCAGCGAGGCCGCTGGCGAAGGCCAGGCCAAAACGCGCGCTCTCAAGGGAGGCCAGACAGGTTTCCAGGGCGGCGCGGGTGGGGTTGCCAGAGCGCGAATATTCATAGCCACGGTGCTCGCCGAGCGCGGTTTGTGTGTAGGTCGATGTCTGATAGATGGGGAAGATGGTCGCGCCAGTGGTGGGATCGGCGGGTTGGCCCGCATGAATGGCGCGGGTGGCGAACCCGTGGGCACGTGCTGGCTGATCTTCCGAAGGACGATGTGACGACATGATGTGCTGCAACCTCCGCATGAAACCTGGATGCTATCATTGTACCGCGTTTGGGCTAATTTCTCGACAAAGATGACCCAAACAGCTATAGTTGGAAGATATATTTCCTTTCTTGTTTCATCTTCTTTCCGAAAGGATTGACATGCCAGCATGCAACCTCAGATTCAGCCTACGCTCGCCGCACAGGGGAGCGACACGCAGCCAACGCCCAGTCTGCATGTGACCGACGTGGAGGCCGCCCCCGGTGGCAACACCGCCAACGCGACCCGACCGATGCCCTTTTGGCGCGGCGTCATCGCGGCCAGCATCGTGGTGCTCGTGATCAGTGTGATCTTGGCGGGCATCTTGATGATCCTTCCCGCCGCGCATTGAACGCGGCGGCGGTGTTGACCCCACTGACGGGGTGGTTGCGCGCACGCATTTGGTGGCTGGCGGCGGCCATCCTGGTGGCGGGGGCATTGTGGCAAATCGCGGCACCGAATGGCGATCTGTTTCAATATCGCTGCGACGCCGTCGCATTTTGGCGCGGCAGCGCGGGCACGCTGGGCATTCCCCAGTGCGTTTTGCGCGTGCCCCCCCCTCCCTTTCCGC
>JACDGC010000304.1 GCA_013815535.1 Ktedonobacterales bacterium | reverse complement strand
GCCTATAGCGGTTGCAAATGCTCGCTTTACTGGTACAATCGAAGGCGACCGTGCCCCTTGTCTGTTGGCCTGGGCACGCAGAATCAGGATTACCGGGGGAATGCGCGAGACATGGACAGCATGAGGAAAGGTCTTTTTGTGAAACGGCAGGCGCGGCGAACAGTGTTGCTGGCAATCGGGGCGTTGCTGAGCCTGGTGTTGTTGGCTGGCTGTGGCGGTGGCGCGACGGATGGCGCCGGGACGAACCTGGGCAGTGGACCTTTGCTCGCCTTCATCGGTGGGGATGGCAACCTGTGGTTGGCCAAAGGCGACGGCAGCCTGGCACACGCCGTGACCGTGACGCCCTGCCCCGTGAACCAATCATGCTATGGCCCGCCCGCTTGGTCGCCAGATGGCACCAGCGTCGCGCTTTTTGGCCCAGATGCCGCGACCCCCTCCTATAAAGATATCTATGTGTACAATCGGCAGGGCTTACTGCAACAGACGATTCACCCCGTCAGCCCGTTAGCGTTTGGGCATATTTTGTGGTCGAGTGATGGCAAACAGGTTGCCTATGTGGGCAACCCGGACGCGCTCGCTGCCGGCAAAAGTCAAGCGCCGCGCTACGCGCTGGTGCTGATGGTCGTCAGCAGTGGCGCGAAGGCGGGCGCGATCATTCTGCCGTCCCCCGGCAACGCTCAGTGCGGCTCGGATCCGCGTGGTGGTCCGTTGGGGAGCTTGGTCGAGCGGGCGGTGTATGGATCGACCGGCCAGGGCTTGCGTGACACATTGGGTTGGACGCCCGATGGCCAGAAAGTGGCCATCAATGGCGGCAGCTGTGGCACGCAGGTGCAAATCGTCAACCGTGGCGGCAGCGCGCAGTTGCTGGTGCCCGTCTCGGACCCGAACGCCAACAACGTGGTGCAGGCGCAGTTTTCGCCGGATGGCCAACATCTGCTGGCCACCCAGACCAGTTCGCAACAAGACGACATCCTGATCTATAATGCCGATGGCAGCGGTGGAAAGAGCATCTATAGCGACACCTCGGCGCCACCCGCCTTCACCCCGCGTCTGGGTGCGCCCAGCTGGTCAGCCGATGGCAAGCTGATCTATTTCATGCATGGCGAAAGCATTTGGCAGATTGGCGCTGATGGGGCGAATCCGCATCAACTAGTCGCGGGCAGCGCCAGCGGCAACGCACAAAAGAGCGAAGCCGCCCCCTTGCCCTCGCCAGATGGACAGCATCTGGTGTGGAACGAATTATCGTTGAGCGTCGCTGACAACACCGCCCGCACGGAGTTGCTGGGTGGCGATGCCAATGGCGAGAACGCGAAGGTCATTGCCGATGGCGGCGTCTGGCCCGCTTATTCGGCGAAATAGCGCGGCGCACGCTGGAGCGCCTGCCCAAGAGGGCGGGTCAGGATGGGGCAAAGACCTATGTTG
This sequence comes from Ktedonobacterales bacterium, assembly GCA_013815535.1. Classification (GTDB taxonomy): domain Bacteria; phylum Chloroflexota; class Ktedonobacteria; order Ktedonobacterales; family JACDGC01; genus JACDGC01. The sequence continues at coordinate 4,000 of JACDGC010000304.1, read as the reverse complement.
CGCTGGGTGGATGCACGCGCTGCGGGACCGCAACGCTGGGGACGCTGGCTCTTCGTCGCCTTCCTGCTGGCCGAGGTCGCGTTGATCGCCCTGACCCGCTTGACGGCGGCGGCGCCGAACGGCGGCGACCTCTGCCGCGACTTCGTGGATGCCCAGCGATTGCTGCACGGGCAAGATCCTTATGCCCCCTTCGCCTCGTGTGGCGATCTGCATCACTCGCCGCACCCACCATTGGCATTGCTCTTGGTGGTGCCGCTGGCGTGGTTGCCCATTGGTGCCGCCGCTTTTGTGTGGGATCTGCTGATGCTGGCGGCGCTGGGCGGCGCGCTCTGGTTGGTGTGGGATGAACTGCGACCGCAGGTCGATCCGCGTTGGGTGGCGGTTGGTCTGGCGGTCATCCTGGTGTGGACGCCCCTGCAAGATACCTGGCTCGAAGCCCAGATCGGCCCGTTGGTCCTCTTGTTGCTGGTGCTGGCGTGGCGGGCGCGTCGCCACGGGCAAGCGGCCCTGGCGGGTGGCTGGCTGGCGGTGGCGACCTTGATTCGCGTCTATCCCGTGCTGCTCTTCGCCTATCCCCTGCTGCGGCGTGAATGGCGCCTGGCACGCGGCGGCGTCATCGTTGGCGGCGTCATCACCTTGGTGACGCTGCCACTCTTTGGCGTGCCAAGCTATCTGCGCTATCTCTTCGTCGAAGCCCCCGGCGCGAGCGCGGAATGGGTGAATGACGCCCACAACGTCGCGTGGCGCGGCTGGTTGGGGAGCGTCTTTGTGGGCAGCAATACCATCCATCCCTTGCTGGCAGCGGCGGGCGTCGTGGGGCCGCTCTTTGGGTCAGGCGTGGTGGTGGCCCTGGCGGCCCTGCTGTGGCGAGGTTGGAACGCCCGCGCCGCAGTGCTTGGCACCGTCAAGGATGATGCCGTGTGGCTCTTGGGCATCCCCGTGATGTTGCTGGTGTCGCCCCTGGCCTGGCCCCACTACTTCACGGTGCTGTTGCTGCCGTGGTTGGTCGTGCTGGCAGACGCCGCCCGCGCACGCCGGATGACGCCCTCCGCCTGGCTGGTGGTCGCCGCCGTGACCCTGACCGAAGTGCATGCCTTGGGGTTGCGCGTGTTGCTGCCCCTGCCACGTTTGCTTCCCTGGCCAGCGGGGGTTTTCGTCTTCATGTTGCCATTTTATGCATTACTGCTGAGCTTTTTCGCTGTGTGGTGCGCGGTCGGGCAAGAGAGTGGTGAAATACCGAAAGTCCTAAGGGAAAAATGAGGGTTGTCAGATCGGGCGGCGCGTGCTATGGTGTGTGAGACGTTTCTTGAATAACCATCAACTGGTGCCATCAATGGTGCCGTTGCACCATCCGCGCTACACCGGCTGAAAGGGAGGGTGGCATGGCCAGCGCTCAACCCCGCGTGCGCAAGAGTCTGCCTGCACGGCTCCTCGACCTCGTAAATCCCCTGCGAGATCCTAGCTTTACCGTTGCTATTGTGCTCTCGGTCGTCTATTTCATCTCGCAACCCAAGCAATCGCTCCCGGCCATCGCCATCTTCTTCGTGCTGGCGTGGATCGCCGTGAAGTCGGCCGTCTGGTTCTTCGTCAACACCATCTTTTCGATGGGCTTCCTGGCGCGCAAGGCTTGGTGGGTCATGCGGCATCCGCGCCTGGCGTGGCGTCTGCTGGATGCACTGGGCACGGAAGAGATCATCGTCGGCGGTTTGCACCCCGACATGTTCATGACCGAAGATGGCGGCATGCAAGAGGCCCAGATCGGGCGCATGATGCCCGCGATGCCCTGCCCCGCGTATAACCAAGCCCCCGCCTTCGATTATACGTATGATCAACAGCCCGCCCGCCAAAACAATGCGGCGCAGGCCGACTATTATGCAGAGATCGAGCGCAATCAGCAGGCGATGCAGGTCTATGAGCAACTCATCTTCGACTGGATCACCTTCACCGAAGAGAAGTGGCGCGCGGTCAGCGATTCGCAGTTGGGCTGGAAGCCGCTGCGGGGGCGCTGGAATGGCTGGGACGAAATCTATAGCGACAGCTATGCGGCCCGCACCAACGACCGAATGGCCCGTGCCGCCGCCGCCGCTGGCGAAGCCCTGCGCCAACGTTTCGAGAATGCGCGCAGCCGTGGCTCGGCGGCCTCATCCGTCGCCTGCTTCCTGCGGGATTTGGATACCCTGCGCCAGAGTCTCAACATCCTCACCACGCCTGATGATGGTTCGCGCAGCTTCAATGGCACGGGCTTCGGGGCATCGCCCTCGGCCAGCCGCACGGGCAAATCGCCAATTATCCGCAACCCAGGTGCCTCACGCGTGGTCGATGCCAACTAGCCACTCACCGACGTTTTGCTATGGATGCCGCTCCCACTTGGGGGCGGCATCTGGTGTTTGTGTCAGGTGTTGCATAATGGGAGGGCGAGCGGTATGTTTCCGCGCGGGCGCGACGCATGCGAAAGGATCAAAACCATGACAGATACTACCTTGATTGAGTCGGTATATGGGCGCGAGGTGTTAGATTCCCGTGGGAACCCCACGGTGGAGGTAACGGTGTCGCTGTTGGGCGGAGCGCAGGGGACGGCGCTGGTGCCCTCGGGGGCCAGCACAGGGGCGCACGAAGCGGTGGAACTGCGTGATGGCGACCCCAAGCGCTATGGTGGCAAGGGCGTCCTCAACGCCGTCGCCAATGTCAACTCGACGCTGCAAGAACGCCTGACGGGGATCGATGCTCAGCAACAGACGCTCCTCGACGCCATCTTGTTGGAATTGGATGGCACGCCGAATAAGTCGAATCTGGGGGCGAACGCCATCCTCGGCGTGTCGCTGGCCATCGCCCGTGCGGCAGCGGCAGAACTGCACCAAGAGATGTATCGCTATCTGGGTGGCGTCGCCGCCCAAACGCTGCCCGTGCCGATGATGAACATCCTCAATGGTGGCAAGCACGCCGAGAACTCGACCGACTTCCAGGAATTCATGGTGCTCCCCGTCGGTGCGGCCAGCTTTGCCGAAGCGACGCGGATGTGCGTGGAGGTCTATCATTCCCTGAAGAAAGTGCTGCACGACCGCAACAAAAACACCAATGTTGGGGATGAGGGCGGCTTCGCGCCCGCGCTCGACTCGAACCGCGACGCGCTGGAAACGATTGTGACGGCCATCGGTCAGGCGGGCTACACCGCCGGACGCGACATCTTCTTGGGGATGGATGTCGCGGCAACCGAGCTCTATCAGGGTGGCAATTATGTGCTGGCGCGCGAGGGGCGCACGCTCAGCGCCGCTGAGATGGTGGGCCTCTATGAGAAGTGGGTGGGTGAATACCCCATCATCTCCATCGAAGACGGGCTGGCCGAGGACGATTGGGACGGCTGGCGCTTGCTGACCCAGCAGCTGGGTGGGCGGGTGCAATTGGTGGGGGATGACCTCTTCGTCACCAACACCACGCGGCTCAAGCGTGGCATCGACAGCGACACCGCGAACGCCATCCTGGTGAAGCTCAACCAGATCGGCACACTCAGCGAAACCTTGGCCTCCATCGAGATGGCGAAACGCGCCCGCTATGCCGCAGTGGTCTCGCACCGCTCGGGTGAAACGGAAGACACCACCATCGCCGATCTCGTCGTCGCCACGAATGCCGGGCAGATCAAGACTGGTGCCCCGGCACGCTCCGAACGCGTCGCTAAATATAATCGCCTGCTTGCCATTGAGCAAGACCTGGGTGACATCGCGCGCTATGCGGGGTGGTCCGCATTCTACAATGTGCCCGATTTGGCCCGCCGGGGGTAAGCACGCGCTCGGCTAGTTGGTGGTGCTACCCTCTGTAACGACACAGCACCACTGGGATGATTGTCCATTTCAGTGGTGCTGTTCCATCATCACGCGTCGGGGCGCAATTCGCGCCGCGAGCGCAAACTGAGCCAGGTGGCAAAGCCCATCAGCACCGCCGCCAGCGCGCCAATGACGAGTGCCACCGCCCCCGATTGAAAGGCCAAGATGGCCCCGCGCAAAGC
>JACDGC010000303.1 GCA_013815535.1 Ktedonobacterales bacterium | reverse complement strand
GCCCCATAGGGCTGGTCCAGCTTGGCCAGGAAGGCGCGTTCGGTCTCACCTAGGGCATAGCGCCAGGGCGAGCGCCCCGCAGCGATGTCGGTCTGGGGGAGCGTGCCATCGCGGCGGCGCTCTGAGCGCGCGGCGCGGCTGTGGATGGTGCGCGGGCGTTCCGCTGGCACCTCGGGGGCCGCTTCGCCATCCTCCGCATCGGCGTCGTTCAGATAGGCCATGCGGCTGAGCGAGAGGCGTTCGATGCGCTCCCAGCGCACCTGAGCGTCTGGTGGCGGCGGCGTGCGACGCAACAGCAGCAGCACCGTGCCGGGGCCAGAGCGAAAGACGCCAGTGACATGGGCGAGGTGCTCTAACGTCCACTCCTGGCCCAGTTCGGCGCGGAGGGCAGCGGCAGAGGGCTTGATGAGGAATGCTTCAGGCAGAGCAATCGCGAGCGCGCCCCCCCACGCCGTCAACCCCATGGATTGCTCCAAGAAGCGCAGCCACACATCGCGAGGGGGCGTCTTGGACTCGAAGCCCCCATAACTCACCACCACGCCACGCGCCGTCGCCAGCGGAGGATTGGTGATGACGAGTTTGAAGCGCGCATCGGCAGGCAGGGTGAGGCTATCCGTTTGGTGAATGTGCAGTTGCAGCGTCTTGCGCCGCGTGGCGGGCAGTTCGGGGATGATATGGGCGATCATCCGACGCAGGCGCAGATCGGTGACATGGCAAGCAATCGGGTCGGGGTCCAACCCCCAGATGCACCGCTCGATCTCCTGGGCGACGCGCTCTGCGCCCCAGCGCCGCACCCGCCCACGCGCGGCGAGCGCCTGCGTGGCAGCAATGAGGGTGTTGCCACTGCCACAGGCGGGGTCCAGCACGAGCATCCCCGAGAGATCCGCCCCAGGGACGTAACTGGCCCATTTGATCAAGGTTTGGGCATAGGGCAGGGGCATCGAACTGACGCCCCGCTTGCGACTATTTTCGACGCGGGCAAAGCCGTGCTCATACCAATCATCGGTGGGGTTGGCGACGGCAGTGGCGGGTTTCGTACCGGGTTGTGTTTCCATGGGGCGGTGTCTCCGTGGGTTGGTCGCGCGCTCGCTGGCCGGTGGCGCGTGCCCCCTTGCATGAGACAGCATAAGCCGCGCGCCCGCCGCACACAAGCCAGCGGGCCTTATGGGCTAGCGCGCCCTGCTGCCAAGATGGCCCAGGCACAGGCCAACCAACCAGCATATGGCGATGGGGCCCTAGCGGAATTGCATAAGATCGGTTATACTGATCCCCACGGAATCATCTCGTAGAACCATCCATGCGGGGATATGATGCCCCCCTCCGGCAGTGGCGCCGAGTGGCGCGAAGGGAATCACCCAGATGGCTTCTCAATCTGAACCGCCTCCTCCATCCGCCGAAATCATCGAATTCGTTCCCCGGCAATTAGTGCGGCGTGACGTCTACAACCTCATCAGTGCCAGCACGGCGGAGTTTCCCATGCCCCAGGTGCGGCGTATGATCGCTGATGCCTGCACGCGCTATGGCCCTGCGGTGGTGCGCGAGTTGGGCCGCATCGTCACACACGGCCCGAACCCGACCGCCCTGGCGGCCATCCGCATCTTGCTGATCATCGCTGACGAGCCTGCTCAGGTCACCTTGTGGCGTGTCGCCCGAGATGAAGGCCGCAACCCCGCACAACGCCTCGAAGCCTTGCGCGGCCTCTATCAGCAGGGGCACGAAGTCACCCTGGCGGAATTGGTGGAAATGGCGACCCTGGCCGAGCGCCGCACGCCCCCACGCGAACGCGAGGCACCCTGAGGTTCAGCGATCAGTCAATTGGTGGCACACTGGGGGCGTGGTGATCGTCGCCCCCCAACTGGTTGGGGCAACGTCAACCAGCGATGTCTTGCACCGTGTCGTGCAGCACGCGCAGGCCGAAATGCAGATTCGCCACCGAAACGCGCTCGTCGTGGCCGTGGGCCAGCGATTGCACGGGGGGCACGCCAGCCTCGGGTTGGTGTGGCACAAAGCCATAGGCAATGACCCCGCGCGGAGCCAGATAGCGGGAATCGCTCACAGCGGGGAAAAGATAGGGAGCCACCACCGCGCCGGGATCATGCGTGGCAATCGCGCGACCGAGGGCGTCGAAGAGCGCCGTTTGGGGCATCTCATAGCCGGGCGAGAGCGGATCTATGTCGATCACCACGCGCGGGTCGCCGATGCGTCGCGCAATCTCACCCCGCACCATCTCCGGCGTCTGGCCGGGGATGACGCGACAGTCGACCTGCGCCGAGGCTTCGCTGGGGATGACGTTGAGGGCTGTCCCCGCCGTCAGGATCGTTGGTGAGGCGGTGGTGTGGAGCATGGCACGCAGGGCATTGGCGACATCGTGGTTGGGGAGCGCCGCCAACACACGCTCTGACAGCATTGGATTAGTCAGTTGCCCCAGCATGGCGCGCTGCGCCCCAACCTGCGTCGCGGCGATGACCCCAATGAAACGCCGCACGGTGGGGATGACGTGCATGGGCAAGGGTGCCGCCGTCAGGCGCTCGAGCGCCTGCGCCAAACGCCGCACGGCCAGGTCACCATGCGGCACTGCCGCGTGGCCAGGCGCGCCCTGCGCCCGCAGCGTCACACGCATCGCCCCCTTTTGCGCCATCTCACAGGGATAGATGCGCTGTTTGCCCAGATCGATCCCCATGCCACCACCCTCATTCAGCGCGTATTCCGCCGCCACCAGCTCGGGCATATGCTCACAGATCCACTGCATGCCATGGGTGCCACTGTCCTCCTCATCCGCAACGGCCAGCAAGATCAGGTCGCGCCGCAGGGGCTGCCCCGTCGCCCGCACCCGCCGCGCGAAATGCAAAAAGAGCGTCAGTTCCAGCGCCAGCATATCCTTCATATCCACCGCGCCGCGTCCATAGATGAAGCCGTCACGCTCCTCGCCCCCAAAGGGATCGGTCGTCCATTTCGCACGCTCCACGGGCACGACATCGGTGTGCGACACCAGCAGCAGTGGGCGCGCCGCCCCCGACCCCGCCAACCGCGCCCACACCGAGACGCGCCCCGGCGCTGGCTCGATCAGCCGTGCCTCAATGTCCTCTGCCGCCAACTGGTCACGCAGATAGGCCGCCGCCAGGTACTCGTTGCCGGGTGGGTTCGTCGTGTCGCAGCGCAGCAACGCCACTAGGTGCCGCTGCGCCTCGGCGGTCAGCGCTGCCATCGGCAGGTCGCGGGCAGAAAGATTCATCATTTAAGCGCCACTCCTCATGCTATATTCCTTGTTTTGCGCCGAGACCCCCACCAATTCACGCGCTGGTTGGGCATCCAGTTCTTCCTTCCGTAAACGGGCCGCAAGACGGACCCAGCCCTCTACAGCGAGGATCGCAACCAGCAAGAACATGCCCCAGTCGAAAGGAAAGCGTAGCCGCGATGCCTCCAATCGATCATAGGAGAGAATACCTGTGATAAGGACACCCCCAACGATGCAGAGTGCGAGGGCGAAAAGCACGGGCAGGGCAACGCTGGCTGGCCGTCGCCACCACCATATGCCAATCAAGATGACGACCAGTGGCAACAGCAGATAGACCCAATATTCATATCCATTCAGACGCAAGATCGCACTCTTCCAAGATGCTGAATATTGCAACGAGGGATGCGTCTTCACATTTTCAGTACCCTGAAGCGTGTGCAAATTACTCGCCGGAAAGAGCACGATGGTCGGATTCACCGCGTAAGCAAGGTCGTCGGCCACGTTGGGCAACACCGTGCCCAGGTGACTCAACAGGATGCTGCGACTATATTTCCCCAGTGTGCCAATGCCATCTCGTTGATATTCAGGATGAAGCACATAGATGAAGATAAAGGGATCAAGGCGCACCGTCGGCGGCGATTGGGCAGCATAGGCATCGACATCCGCCTTGATCGTGGCATACGCTGGATCGTTCGTTTCGTCATAAAGCCGATATTCCAACACCTTGCCAAATTCATTCAAATTGGTGACATTGCTGATGCCAAAGAAATTATTGACAGCGAGATTGCCGGTCATATAGGCGACCAGAGGCAAATAGATCGCCCCGGTCGCCAGAGCCAACTGCCGCCACGAACCCCCAAACCGCCGCAGCCGCAGATCCTGAATCGCACAGAGGGTAAGCATCACCACGGGCACATAGATGTTGAAAGGCCGAACTGGCGATAGAGCAGCGGATGCGAGTGGCTTCTTGTGTTCTTCGGGCGTAGGCCCCGGCGAAAACGATGGCATTTGGCAAATCCTCGATATCCAGGCTTTTGCGCGCCAGTGTAGCAAGATATCAAGCGCATGTCAATTTACGGGAAAATAGTGAAAAATGCGAAACGTGCGATTTCACCCCAGCGATCATCCTGCTGGTTACAATGAAGGCCGACCACCCAACACGATTTGTTGGATGGTCGTTATCCAATCGTTTCCAAAAACACCCGTGCGGGGGTGGTGCGCGGCGCGTTGCTATTCGCTATAGTCGATGGTCATTTCGATGCTGGTGCCCATGCCGGGCGCGGAGCGGATGGCGAAACGCTCGGTGAAGGCGTGCGCGCGCTCCACCATGCTGGCCAGCCCCCACGATTGGCCATGGGGATATTGGCGCAGCATCTCATCGGCGGCAAACCCCACCCCATCGTCACGGATGACGACGCCGACCGTGTGCCTGCCACTCCCCAGATCCGTATCGCGCACCTCGATGGCGCATGTGGTGGCACGCGCATGACGCAGCGCATTCGTCAGCGCCTCGCGGATGACCAGATAGATCGTCGTTTCGATGCCGAGCGGCAACCGGGTGGTCAGATGCAGCGCCAAGGTGATTTTGGGGCCATCCCCCGCGCGCCGTCGCTCGATCAGATAGGGCAACGCATCTCTCAGCCCTTCGCGCTCCAGCGTCAGGGGCCGCAGATCGAACAGGATGCCGCGCAGATCGCGCAGCGAACCCATCAGATAGGTGTACACCTGGCGCAACTCACCATGAGCCACCCCCGGCTGTTGGTCGATCAAGCGGTCAATGTGCTCCAGCGCGGCGGCGGCCTGAGCCACCCCCAGCGCGGGGCCGTCGTGCAGGTCACGGGCTAGCCGTCGCCGTTCTTCTTCTTGCGCATCAGCGGCACGCAGCGCCGTCACGCGCAGGTCGCAGGCCCGCCGCTCGGCGGCCAGGGCCAACGCCGCCAAGCCAGCCAACGCCCCCAGTGGCTCCAAAATGCGCGGCGTGAAGCCATTCACGCTCGCCTCGGGCTGCAAGATTTCGAGGACCCCCAAAAGTTCATCTTCACTGACCAAGGGGAGCGCGATGATGGCGCGTGGCGTCATACCCGCGATGGCGGCATCAGCCATGGCCGCTTCGGGGGTGAACTGGGCAGTGGATGCCAGGGTTTCGGCCAACACCGCCGCCCGCGTGGTGGCCGCGCGCCCCGCCAACCCATC
>JACDGC010000302.1 GCA_013815535.1 Ktedonobacterales bacterium | reverse complement strand
GTCCCGCTGTGCAACGGCGGGGCGGTCACGGGTGGGTTTAGCCTGCCAAGATATCTTTGTCATCATTCTGACATTCTTCCTCGGTGGTGTCGGAGGGGAAGTCCATCAGGATGCCGCCGTCCATGCGGGGCGATGCCGTTTCCATTCGGCGGGTGCGGGGTGGCACCTCGGGCAAGGTCAGCACCAGGGCGAAGTCATCATCCGCCGCGATGCGGTTGAAACGCTCGAAGCCACAACCCAGGCAGCGATGCACCACCACGTGCTCGCCGCTGGGGCGCTGAAACGCCCCGATGGGGGCCATCCGCGCGCCACAGGCATTCAATCGGTCGCCCGACTGGCCAGCATCCACATGGCGTGAATGCAAACAAAAGGGGCAATGGTTGCGGTGCTGCCCGCCTGATGGCACGGGCGCGATGAAGCGGCGGCACTGCACGCACTTGAAGATGCCCTCGGTGGGGTTGCGACGCGCCCGCCGCACGGTTGGGAGTGGTTGGTCATCAGCATCGTCGAAATAGGTTGATTGGTTGCGATATGAATGAGCCAGGGGTGATCCTCCGCGTTATGACATCTGGCGAGCGCCAGACGAGACGACAGCACGATGGGGTTCCATCGGTGGCAAGGACCACAGTTGCGCGTTTTGTTGTTGACATATCAGCCCAAACTTTCTATTGGGGCGTGGCGGGGTGCCACGCGGGGCCAGCATTGGCTGGCCAACTCACTACAACATGCAAAGTGGCAGACACAGTTTGCCCTGGGCAATCGGTCGCCATTGGGTGAGGGGGTGGAGCAGGGGGCGCATCACGCTAGCAAAGAGGAAGGGGAAGCTGTTCCAGCAAAGGTTGCTTCAACGGGACTGCTGCTTGGCGCTCGCGTCATCGTGTTCGCTGCAATAGCGATGCACGAGAGGCTCGTTGCCCAAGAGACAACGAGGGAGCCAGCAGTCAGGCGCCTAGCGGAGGCCCACTGCACCAACGAAGAAGGTGGCTTGCATCAAGTGGCCGGTCCTTTCTATGGAACTGTGGCAAGTATAACACACGCGGCGGTGGCGGTGTCAAATGGCATAGGTCACGGCCTGTGGTTGGGTCATAGCCAGGATGCAACGGCTCTGGTACAATGGGCGCGTTAGCCCCTCCCCATTGGAGCTTTTTGGAGAGGGGCGATTCCATTTGATCAAGGAGTAACCACCCCCTATGGCGAGCATCATCGAGCCAGAATTGTTGTTGCTGGGCGACGACATCAGCCAGGACCCCAACGTCATCGTGGGCTATCGCACTGGGCGGCGCATCCCCGACCACACGCTGCGGCTGGGCGCGGGCGCGTTTTTGCGCACAGGCACGGTCATCTATGGCGGCAGCAGCATCGGCGCGCGTTTGCAGACGGGGCACAACGTGGTCATCCGCGAGCAAAACACGCTCGGCGACGATGTGCAGATCTGGAACAACACCACCATCGACTATGGCTGCACCATCGGCAACCACGTGAAGATCCATACGAATTGCTATATCGCGCAATACACTGTGATGGAAGACGAGGTCTTTCTGGCACCCGGCGTGACCATCGCCAATGACTTCCACCCGAACTGTTTTTATTCGGCTGAGTGCATGCGCGGGCCGATCCTCAAGCGCGGGGTGCAGATCGGCGTGAATGTGACGCTGACACCGGGGGTGATCATCGGCGAATATTCGGTCATCGGCTCCGGCGCGGTGGTGACGAAGGACGTGCCGCCCCATTCGCTGGTGGTGGGCAACCCTGGCCGCGTCATCAAGCGCACCCCCGAGGTGACGTGCAAGACGGGCGTCGCCAAAGAGGGCTTCAGCTACCACCCCTACGCCGAGCAACTGGCTGAGGAATAGGGGACGGGACACGAAGGACGCGAAGATCGAGCAGGGCACGAAGCAGGCAAAGAGCTTTCTTGCTTCGTGCCCTGTCGTAGGGTGTGTTATTGAAGTATGAGATATCGCGTTCCCATGCTATAGTGGCTGAGGTTGGCTGAATGCTAGGCCCGAAGGGATGACGAGGACGGTATGCACGTCGAAAAGCTCATAAAAGATCTTGCCTCAATCTTTACCAAGATGCAAAATCCCGCGAAGAAGCGGCATGGCTTGCTCCGTGCCGCCTCTGTATTTGCCGGACTTGGTTTTTTATTTATCATATTCGCGGTAATCCCGCTGACTATCACATGGCTCAGCGGTAATTGGCAAGGCAATAGTGTAAACAGCGTATCGATTGCGATTTTAGGGGGCAGCGGCTTTGTTTTTCTATTATACTTGGCGGCATTATTTGATTCTTTTCTGAAAAGTAGGCGACTCGGCACAAAGTTTTCGTTTAATCTAGCAAGTTCGCAGGCTCAAGAGCAAGCGCAAAAAGCGCTTATCTCAGCGATGATTGCGCCAGATGATGAACTGCTGCCGCCTCTTGATTACGCCCCAGAAGCGGTCAATGTGCCACAACGACGGGAGCGTATCGTTTCGCTCGCTGACCTTAGCACCTCTCCTGTGGGATTTGCTTTTTGGCGTCTCCTAGGTACACCAGTTTACATGATTGGTGCGATAGGGCAGTTGTTTGTGACGCCGATTATGGACGTTGTTCGGGGGAATACACAAAACGAAGCCACCTATCTGGCGGTTGATCAGTTGGGAGCGAATTTCCCAAATTGGTTCTTAGGCGGTTTGCTGTTTGGCATAATCGTTTGTTTATTCATCATTTGGGGCTTCAAAGGGCGACGGATTTTCGTGAATGGTGAGGGACTTTGGTGGCGACATTTTGGCCGTTGGGTGCATCTCCCTTGGGCAGATATTCAGAGTATCAGCGCATATGTTTACGAAGATATGAGCGATTATAGTGCTGGCAGAGCTATTGCTGCACGCTACTACATCGCAGGAAAAAATGGATTGGTTCAATGGGAGTTGCGGTATGCCGCAAAAGACAGAATCGAAAATCTGTTTCAACGTCCACAACGCGAATTGGAAGCCACCGAGCGGCTATTGGCGATCACGATGCAACAGACGGGCTTGCCGCTGCGCGACTTGCAACCGCTCGCGGATGCGCTGGGCTACAGCGTTTTGCAGGAAGAGACAGTGACTTCGCGCAAACGCGAGCTGGTGCCCGCGCCTGACCTCATGCCACAGGCAAACACGCTGATCGCGGCGGTCCCCCCATCCCTGCCTATTAAGACGAATTGGCGCACCTTTGCCATCTACGCAGTGCTGTTTATCGTAGTGTGTTTTGGCCCCTATGCCTTTGTGCGCTACAGTCAAGATACGCTGTTTCCGCGCTATCTCGCTTCGCTGCCAGCCAAACTCGCTGGTAAGACGCCCCTGCTTCACGATCCCCTGACGCAGGCAGCTAATGGCTGGCCGCTGCACGCGCCAGATGCGCACAATGGCGACCGACTCAGTTATGCCGATGGGGGCTATACCATCATCAATGGGGGAAATGATGGCACTGATGGGCTTGCTCCTGGGAGTGCCATATTGCCAAATTCCTACGGTGCCATTGCGATTCAAGTGACGTTGCGGTTCAATGGCACAGCCCAATCGGTTGATACGAGCGGCGCGGGTCTCATCATCCGCCGAGCTTTTACTACGAGCACTTCTGACTCCTGTGAATTGCTCATCAACAATCTTGGTGAATGGCGTCATACCTGTGGTGGAGCTTACTACTATCCCGATACTCGACCCGATACATTCAGCCCATATATTCATCAGGGTTTTGGGGTAGCTAATACGTTGTTAGTGATCGCACGGGGGCAGTTTACCGCATTTTATATCAATGGGCATCTCCTTGGCTACGATTTTGGGGAATATAGCAAACCGTTTGGGTACACTGGTTTGGATAATCGCTCGCTCGATATGCGCGCGACCTTCACTGATTTCACGGTGTGGCGCATCAATCCACCGCCGGATTTAAGCTATGTGTGAGGGCCGGGGCACCATCGGTGGCGTTGGACACCACGGGCAGGGTGAAGCTGAAGGTGGTGCCGTGACCAAGCTGGCTTTCCACCGCCAGGGTGCCGCCATGGCGCTTGATGATATCCGCTGAGATGTATAAACCCAACCCTAAGCCGGGCAAGGTGGCATCGTGTTCCGCCGCGCCCTGATAGTAGCGCTCGAATAGATGCGGCAGTTGCTCTGCACTGATGCCAATGCCAAAGTCACGCACGCTGAGGGTTACGCTCGTGGCATCCGCCGTGGTGGTGACCACCACCTCCTTAGCGTCAGGAGAAAACTTGATGGCATTGATCAAGAGGTTAATCAGCACCTGGCCGATGCGGTCGCGGTCCCCATGAATGCTGTGGTTGGATGCGCCACTGTGTGTGATGCGGTGCCCCTCGGTGGTTTGCTGCACCTCGTCGATGGCTTCGGCCACCACGGCATCAAACGCGAAGTCGGTCTCGCGAAACTGCATCTTGCCGCTGCTGATGCGCGTCACATCCAGCAGATCATTGATCAGTATCACCAACTTGTTGATCTGGTTATCCATCTTCAGCAATTGTTCTGCGGTGGCGGTGTTGCCCTCACGCGTCAACCGTCGTTGGAGGACTTGCGCGAAGACTTTGAGGCTGGTTACTGGCGTTTTGAGTTCGTGGCTGACGACGCCGAGAAACTCATCTTTTTGCTGCGCTCGCCGCACCCGTTCGGTGATATTGCGGGTTGCGCCAGCCACCATCAGCACTTCGCCAGCGCTATCGAACACGGGCGAGAAGATATATTCATAATAGCCAGCTAGCCCACCTGGGCTTGTGTAGAGCGTTTCGTCGTGGACTTGCTTCCCGGTGCGGATGACCTGAGACACTTGGGTTTGCAGGGTGGTGGCTAAGTCGTGCGGATAGGGCAGTTCGAAGAAGTTTTTGCCGATCACATCGTCAAGCGTCAGCCCGAGCAGATCAAGCAGGGGTTTATTCGTATAACTAAAGCGGCCAGAACGATCGAACGTGTAGATGAAATCGGGGATGTTGGTCAACACGGCATCGAGCACCTGCGCCTGTTGTCGCAGTTGTTCCGCTTGGGCTTCGCTCTTCCGCCGTGCCTGCACGAGATCGGTCACATCCACGCCGTGCGCGAAGATGCCGGTGATCTCGCCATCGGCGTTGCGGCGCGCTTGATAGACAAAATCCACAAAGCGGTCAACCAAGGGGGCCTCTGGCGTGAATTGCATTTGCAGGAGCAGTTCTTTGCCAATGAAGGGTACGCCGGTTTGATAGACACCAGTGAGAAGTTCTATGAATTGCTGGCCAGCGACCTCGGGTAGTGCCACCAGCACGGTTTTGCCCAGGACGTCGCGGTGGCCCACGAGTTGATAATACGCTTTATTCACCATCTCGAAGACAAAAGTTGGCCCAGATAAGACCGCCATGAACGAGGGAGCTTGCTCGAAGATTTCGGCCAGAATCGCCAGTTCCGCGCCGAATGCTGGCTTTGCTCGTGACTTGGCC
>JACDGC010000301.1 GCA_013815535.1 Ktedonobacterales bacterium | reverse complement strand
GCCCTCGCCTTGATCCAGCGTGATTGGGATGCCGAGGGTCACCAACCCGTCTTGATCGTCTGCCCCACCTCCGTCGTGGGCAACTGGTTGCGCGAAACCGAGCGCTTCACCCCCACGCTGCCGATCCTGGCGCACCACGGCCTGAGCCGTCGCCGCGATGCCACGTTCGCCGAAGCGGCGCAGCGCCAGGCCATCGTCGTCACCAGCTATCCGCTGCTGCACCGCGATGCCGCGCTGCTGCGCACCGTCAACTGGCGCGGCATCATTTTGGATGAAGCCCAAAACATCAAGAACGCCGAGACGAAGGCGGCCCAAGCCGCCAGCGCCTTGCCTGGCAACTATCGCATCGCCCTCACGGGCACCCCCGTCGAAAACTCCGTCGCCGACCTGTGGGCGCTGATGGACTTCCTCAACCCCAACCTCCTGGGCTCAGCCAAAGATTTCAAGCAACAGTTCTATTTGCCGATTCAGACGCGGCGCGACCCCGAAGCCACCGCGCGGCTGAAGCGCCTGACCGGCCCCTTCATCTTACGGCGGCTGAAGACCGACCCGGCCATCATCTCGGACCTGCCCGAAAAGAACGAGATGACGGTCTTTTGCACCCTCACCAAAGAACAGGCCTCGCTCTACCAAGCCGTCTTACGCGAAATGGAAGCTCGCATCGACACCGTTGATGGCATGATGCGCCGTGGCCTCATCTTTGCCACGCTGACGCGCCTCAAACAGATCTGCAACCATCCCGCGCACTTCCTGGGGGATGGTTCGACGCTGCGCGACCGCTCCGGCAAGCTCGAACGGCTCGAAGCCATGGCCGAGGAAGCCCTCGCCGAGGGCGACCACATGTTGGTCTTCACGCAATTCGCCGAGATGGGGCTGCTGCTGCAACGCTACCTGGCAGAGCGTTTCGGCTTCGAAGTCCCCTTCCTCAATGGCCAAACGCCCCTGACCGAGCGGAATCGCATGGTGGAGCGCTTCCAGGCAGCGGGCGGCCCGCCCATCTTCTTGCTGTCGCTCAAAGCGGGCGGCACGGGGCTCAACCTGACGCGGGCCAACCATGTCTTTCACTATGACCGCTGGTGGAACCCCGCCGTGGAAAATCAAGCGACCGACCGTGCCTTTCGCATTGGGCAGACGCGCACGGTGCAGGTCCACAAATTTACCTGCGCGGGAACCCTTGAGGAACGCATCGCCCATTTGATCGAAGGCAAAAGCGAACTGGCCGCGCAAGTGGTTGGCACCGGCGAGGGGTGGTTGACCGAACTTTCCACCGGGCAACTGCGCGACCTTTTCGCCCTGCGCCCCGAAGCCGTGGAGGGCTGAGACATGAGCTACTATTGGAGCCACAATGGGTTGGGCGAACGGGTGGGCATCCATGCGGTGTCGCGCAGTGGCGGCTTTGGCCAAAGTTGGCTGGCGCGCGAATGGTTCGATCTGCTCGCCCACAGCACCGAGCGCGCGGTCATCGGCAGCGCAGCCAGCATGGCACGCCGCAGCGCCGTGCAGTCCATCACCGTCGCCGCCGGGCGCATCAGCGGGCGCGTGCTGGAATATAACACGCTCTATTCCGTCGAGATGGAGTTACCCCCCCTCAGCACCATCGCGCAAGAGATGCTGCTCGACACGCTGGCGGCGGAACCGATTGTCGCGGCGCAGGTGTTGGGCAGCATCATCCCCCGCGAGCTATTCGCCATCGACAGCGAACTGCAACTGGGGCTCTTCCCGGCTTCGCTCCGCGACTTCGACATCGCGTGCGGCTGCTATCGCTGGGAAATCCCCTGCAAACACGCCGCTGCCATGCATCTGCTGGTGGCGGAAGAGTTTGA
Organism: Ktedonobacterales bacterium; assembly: GCA_013815535.1. Taxonomy (GTDB): domain Bacteria; phylum Chloroflexota; class Ktedonobacteria; order Ktedonobacterales; family JACDGC01; genus JACDGC01. The sequence goes on along the minus strand of JACDGC010000301.1, from coordinate 3,658 downwards.
TCGCGATCCGCTGCTCTTCTTCGTGCTACGCGGAATGGATCGCGCCGATCTGCTCCGACGCCTGAGCGGGGGCACCACCATCACCCCAGCCGATGCCCTCGAATCCGCCGTGCCACTCAGCCCTGACCCCGGCGTGTTTTGGCACGGAACCATCCCTCCGGACGAACCAGAAAGGGTGGCACTTGGCCCCAGCGCCCCCTTGCCACCCTTCCCATTTTGGGCGGGCACACGACCCTTCGATGCCGTCATGGCCGAGTTTCTGGCCAAAGCCGCCGACCATGCCAGCCAACTCGCTGAATCATGAATGCCTCGTTGCTCAGGCGCTCACCTTCACCGCATCCACATCGATAAAGACATCCGATGAAGCGGTGTTTTTGGTGCCAGTGACAAAGACCTTCAAGGTGTGCGTCGTTCTGAAGAGGGGGCCGCTGTCATAGAGCGCCACCTGATAGATCAGCGTCGCGCTATAGCCATCTTTGTCGATCTCGTTGCCGCCATCCAGGCTGATGCCCATGATGCCCACATTCGCGTTGGTGCCCACGATGAGTTGCACCCGTGAACCCACGAAGGTGAAGGTCACATACCCCGTTGGATCATTGGAATAGCTATCAGTGGTCGCATAGTAGTCGGGGCGATTTTCCTGCGACCATGTGCCATGGTAATCAAATTGATAGTGACCCGCACCCACCATGGCATCGTCATAGGCCGTGACGACCGGGGTCGGGGTCGGATAGGGTGTGCCAGTCGGAAACGGTGTATAGGTCGGCTGGTTTGGGTAGTAGGTGTTGGTGGGGGCAATGGCAGGCCGCGTCGCGTTGGGGGCCATGGTCGCGGTTGCAAGCGCGGTGGCGGTGTCCGTTGCAGACGTGGTGCTTGTCGCCGTTGGATTCCTCGCCACCAGGGTGCTGCTCGACGTGTGGTTGGTGATGGCCGAAGCCGTGATGGTGCAGAGGAACAGCACCAGCGCGCTGACGATCCCGATGCCAACAACGGCCCAACGCCGATTCGCTGTCCGCAGCGGACGAGTCACGGGGGGGGGCGGCGCCAGCGTTGGCCCTGACAGTTCACCTAAACTTCCGGATGGGGTATACGGCGAGGATGGAGTTTTCTGTCGCTCTTTCTCAAATGGGTCAAGCCAGGGAGTATCATCACCCTGGGGGTGATTGGGTGGTCGCATGCGTTAATCCATCAGCTTCCTTCAATGAAGTTCGATCAATTGATTCCACTTGCTAGTACGATTCATCGCCTGATCAATAACATGCACAAGAGATGTTCTCAAGCACTTTAGCAAACAAACGCCATGAGGATTCACCCATATAAATGAGCAACAGGCGGAAAGCTTCTCCCGCTCCGCCTGTTGCTCATTCAAACCAATGCCGTCATCAAAACGCTTACACCGACGCTTCAGGGGCTTCCTCGGTCGCAGACTTCGCCTTGCGGGGACGTTTGGGCTTGGCAGGTGAATCCTCGCCATCCAACGTCTCGGCCTCTGCCTTGGTGCGGGCGCGCGAAGCGGTGCGGCTGCGCGTCTGTGTGGCGGTCTCATTCAAGAGCGTGCTCACAGGAGTATCAGGGGCAGCCGTGCCCCCACCTTGGGAATAGAGCGCGGCATGCTTCAGATCGGTAATCGCCGTCTGCAAGCGCACGAAACCCTCGAAGAGGTTGCCATACGCACTGAAATACGTATGCACATCGCCATCACTCAACGACTTATCCGACAGATAATACACGTGGTCACTGGTCTGCATCAGCCGCCACGCCCGCAGAAACTCCGGCTCGTTGCGCGCGATCATCTGATCTTCCATCTCGCGCAATTCCTCGAAGCAAAACTGCTGCATCTCGTTGCGCAGCCACGCGCTGGTGTCGCGCTCCATATCGGCCCACGAGATGGTGGCGAAGGGGCCAACGTTCACCGTGCCGCGTGGCTGCAAGGTCTTGACCGCCTGGCTGGGCGTCGTGAAGGCCAGCAATGGATGCTTGAGGATCTGTTCAGGCAGGTGACGCACGAAATCAAAAATGCCCGTCTCGGCCCAGATGTGCTCACCCAACGCCTCATAATCCATCATCAGATTAATGATCTCGTCAGTGTCGCCCGCCATCCAGTTGCCAAACGTTTCGGCGGTGAGCGGATAGTGCTCCCACGCCTTGTTGGGGAAGCGATACCCCACATCATCGCTATAGCGATAGTTGCGCAGCAGCACTGGCAGGCCATCCACGCTCCGATAGAGGAAGTCTGGCGAGCGCCATTGATCCAAGATCCAGTCGATGCCCTCGGTCATCATCCCCGCGAAGCCGAGTTCTTTCACCACACGCGCGATGTCATTGTTATAGAGGCACTCGGTGTTGCGAAAGACGGTGGGTGTTTGGCCAAAATGCTTTTGAATCGCCGTCACATGCATCTCGACCTGCCGCCGGAAATCCGCCCGTGGGTCGCCCCACAGGCTCGACAGCGAATGGTAATACGTTTCGGCGGTGAACTCCACCATCCCGGTGTCAGCCAACCGCTTGAAGATGTCGAGCAACGTTGGCTCGAATCGCTGAGCCTGATCGAGGAACGTCCCCGACAGGCCGAACGACAAACGGAAGGGCTTCTCTTCGCCCTTGTATTGCTCCACCAGTTCCAATAGCAGCCGTGTGGCGGGGTAATAGCACTTCTCCGCGACCTTGCGAAAGACCGTCGCGTTCATCTCTTCATCAAAGAGGTCATAGTGGATGTTTTCGGGGGTGCGCGGCGTATTGGGCCGCAGCGCATATGGACGCAGCCGCTCAGGCTGATGCGCAAAAAAGAAGATATTGACGAGCGTCATGCTGTGGCTCCAAGGGGGGGGATACGCCGCCCGCATGGGCGCGCGCGCTACTCACAAATTATAGCACTGCGCACACAGCGGACGCTATCTCAACCATAACACCGCTGCGACACGCAGCGTCGCGGTGAGTCACCAGACGCACCCTAATGCCCTTTTCAACCCCGGCTGAGAGCGCGTTTCATCCCATCCACGGTCAAAAAAGTGCCCGTCGCGGCGACGTGATGCAGCGCCTCTTTCAGGCGTGCGAGGACGGGCGTGGGCACATTGGCCTCCTGCGCGTGGCGCACAAGCGGCCCATACAGCGCGTCAACCTCAGTGGAGCTACGACGCCGCAACCGCTGCCAGAGCGAAATCGGCAACGCGCGCTCACCGGGAAAGACCAGGGACTCGCGTTTGAGCGCCCCTTGAGCGAAAAAGCCCGCCACCGTGTGCAGTTTGCGCAGCCGCCCCATATCCATCCCCGGCAGATCAGCGGGGACGATGCCCGCGCTTGCCAGCGTGCGGGTCGCCTCGGTCAGCAGTTGCAGCGACAACGCGGCGACCTGCCGCTCGCCCGCAAACGCGGTCAATGGTTGATCGACCAGCGCGGCGAGCCCTTGCGGCAGATCCACCACCAGGCGCGCCCAGCGCTGCGCCGCAACGGGCGTCACGGCGACATCAAGTGCGCCGCGCAGGACCGCCAGGGCCGCCGGATGCTCAGTGATGGCAGCGTCCAGCGCCAGGCCCGGCGACACCATGCGCGCTTGCCCCGGCCCCAGATATTCCGCGCTGCCGGTGAATGTTCCGGCGATGACCCGTCGTCCCAGAGCCGCCTGAGCGGTGGTGTCGCCTTCGGGTGCCCCATGCAATGC
>JACDGC010000300.1 GCA_013815535.1 Ktedonobacterales bacterium | reverse complement strand
TCATTCGGCTGGAGCGCGAACGCACTGCCATCCTCGAACGCGGCTCGAATCGCGAAAACGCGAAGCCGCTGCCCCCCGCATCCAAAGGCGCGCTGAAATCGGGACGCGAGTAACCAAACTTCCCACCCCATCGCCCTTCAGTCAGGTGATATCTCTGCCGAATCGAGAGATATCACCTTTTTTGTGCGCCTCCCCTTGCAGATGGCAGCCAAACACGCTATCATAGCGAGCATGGAAGCGCGTGGCGTGCGCGCATGGGTTCTATCCATTGGCTTGGAAAGAGGAGTTTTACGCGCATGTCCGACACATCCCCGGCGCTCATCCAGCACCGCCCCTTCCGTCGGCATCTGACCATGGCGACGTTTGCGCTGGCCCTCACCGCGTTGGTGTTTTCTCTCGCTCTCATCCGCCCCTTGCATGCCCAAGGTGGCAGCACACACCCTGGTGGCAACATCCAAGACCCCACCGTGCTCAATGTCGATATCGCCCGCCCGGCAGTGGTGCGCATTCTGTTTGCGGCAACCAATCCCACTGTCACGGTGCAGGCATGCGCCAGTGAAAACACGACCTTTACCGATCCATTCGTTGTGGGTGGCTTGGGCTCGGGCGTCTTCATTTCTTCCCACGGGGATATCTTGACCGCTTCCCACGTCGTCAAGGACGAAGGCGGTGAATTCGAGTTGCAAACCGTCGAAGATCTGCAAAGCAAAATCATCCCCGACATTCAGAAACATTGTGGCATCGCGGTTCCTAACATTGACACATTCTTAGAAAACAACGCGCAAGCCTTCACCTTCGACTTCTCGCATCAACTTGAGCGGGTGTGGTTCGACACCTCCTATCACGGGGCCTATTCTGGGTCGAATAGTCTCAATGTGCCATCGTTTGCCTCATTCAAAGTGACCGGAATCAAAGATTTCATCACCACCCGAGGCTTCGGAGATGATGTCGCCGTCATTCACGTCGATGGCATCAGCGATTCCCCCTCGGTCGCCATTGGGGATAGTGACGCGGTTTCCCCAACGGATCGCCTCACGGAGATTGGGTATCCTGGCAACGGGGATAACATCCATATCGATATCAACACAGGGCGTTATAAAGACATCCCGCAAGATTTCTTGACCCAATCGCTCAATCAACTGTATGTCAGCGCCATCAAAACCAATGATGAGGGTGGCACGCTCATCCAAGTGGGCGGCAACGTCGAACATGGCGACAGCGGTGGCCCAGCCTTGAATGCCCAAGGGCAGGTCGTGGGCATCGCCAGTTTTGGGCCGACCCTTTCATCTGCGGATTCCTTTCCAGCGGGCACGGCTTTCTTCCAGGCCAGCAACAGTGCAAAGTCGATCATTGAAGGGGCCAACATCGACACCACCCCTGGCACGTTCCAGACGAAGTGGCGGCAAGCACTGACCGATTTCGCGGCCACCTCTTCAGGCCACTGGCACAAAGCCGTCACGGATCTCACCGCCTTGCAGCAGGCGTACCCCGACTTCAAGGGTGGCGATGACTACCTGACCTATGCGCAGAATCAAGCTACCAATGAATCAACGCTGACAAGCGGTTTGAGCGGCAACAGCCGCTATCTCATCTATGGCGCGGTAGGCTTGGCCGTGCTCGTCTTGGTCATCGTGCTCATCACGGTCGCGGCAGGGCGGTCGCGCCGCCGCAACCAAACGATACGCGAGGCCGTCGCTGTCAGCGCCACTGGCTACGGCGTGGGCCAACCACCCAGCGCGAATTATTCCCAGGGCAATCAGCCACAGCAGAATTACCCCGCCCAAAACTATCCTTCGGCACCCTATGGGGCGACGCCACCACCCGCCTCCTATGGCCCGGGCCGCGGCCCACCGCCCTACAGCCAGGGCACCCCATCATATGGCCAAAACGATGGCCCACCGTACGGCAATCCCCCCACACCACCAGCCCAGTTCTCGAACTACACCTATCCGCCACAGGGGCAGATGGCACCGCCACACACCACGTGTGTCAATGGCCACGCGCTGCAACCCAACGAGACCTATTGCCGCGTCTGCGGTGCTGGTCGCGCCTAGTCTGACCGAGCATCAGCCCCGTGCATTCCCAGCGAGGATGCACGGGGCTGGTTTGCTGGGCGAGTCTGGCACATCACACGGCAACAGCACGGTGGATGCGGCGCGCCAGCGTGCGGCTCTCTTCAGGTGTCGTCATGATGATGGGGGCGACGAGGGGGCGCATGCCCAGATCGGCAATCTGCGGGGCCAGATGAGCATCGCTTTCATCCAGAACGAAAATATCCACCAACCCTTCATAGAGGCGTGCCACCCCCACCGCCGAAGACTCGAAGCCCATGCTTGCCAGCATGACATCCGCTGGCCCCTTCAGCGCGCGGCCACCGATGATGGGGCTGACGGCGACACAACAACGCGGATGCGCTTCTGCCTCACGATGCTCGATGGCCTGGCGCACCCCGCGCAGCGTCAAGATCGGCCCGATGCTCACGATGGGGTTGGAGGGGCAAAAAACGACGACTTCCGCCGCGCGCAGGGCCGTCACCGTCGCGGTCGTCGGCAGCGCCCGACTGATGCCTGCGAAGCGCACTGCCCGCACCGGGTCGGCATGGTGGCGTCGCACGAAATAATCCTGAAAGGCCAGCCACCCAGCGGGCGTCTGCACCTCCGTGGCCACGGGGGCATCCGTCATCGGCAGCAGAGTGATGTGTGGCGCGATCCCTAAGGAGCGTGCCAGCCGTTCCGTCACCTCGGTCAGGGTGAAGCCACTTGCCAGCCAGTGCGTCCGCATGATGTGCGTCGCCAGGTCGCGGTCGCCCAGCCAAAACCACGTATCCACCCCCATCCGCGCCAGTTGCGCCTGGGCACTGGCTGTGTCATCGGCAATCCCCCAACCAGTGGTGGGGTTGGCGATGCCAGCGAGGGTGTACAACACCGTATCGACATCCGGCGCGATCTGCAATCCATGCAGCGCGAAATCATCGCCCGTGTTGATGATGACGCGCAATTCGTCGATCTCATTTGGCGCGATGGCGGCCAGGCCGCGTGCCAGTTTCGCGCCGCCCACGCCCCCTGCTAATGCTGCCCACATAGTGAATCGTGTCCCCTCACAACGAAATATGCCTCACTCCGACTCTAACGGAAGTGAGGCATAAAGATCACACCTAGCCAAAAATTCACGTGCGCACGATGACCCGTTCCACAGTCATACGGATAGAGACGCGCTGCTGCTCACGAAAATGTTTGGTGTCTTCCTCGATGTCATCACCTTCGTCGCCATAACGCTCGGCCAGCCGTCGGATGTCGGCCTGTGCCGTAGCTTGATCTTCACTCAGCCGGACGGGTCCACTGAGGGTGACGAAGCGATAACCATCCTCGATGCAGATCGAGACGTTGGGGTTGCGGCGCAGGTTGCCATCTTTTACACGTCCGGCGGCGGTGTTCATCACGACCTCATCGCCGTCCAAGAGATACCACATCACCGTCTGCTGGATGGTGCCGTCCGCGTTCAACGTTGCCAGAACAGCGAAGCGCTTTTCATTCAGGAAGGTGCGCGTTTTTTCGTCTAGCTGTGCCATGCTCTCTCCTCTTGCACGCCGCGCCATGCGACCAGCCCCTCTGGTGACAGCGCCGCGCGATCAACGCCCTTTGAAGTCGGCCTTGCGCTTCTCGACGAAAGCGGCCATGCCTTCTTTTTGGTCCTCGGTGGCAAAGAGGGTGGCGAAGAGGCGCTTTTCATACATGAGGCCCTGCTCTTGGGGCATCTCGAAGGCAGCAAGGATGGCCTCCTTGGCCACGCGCACGGCCACAGGGCCTTTCGTGGCGATGGTGTGGGCAACCTCTTTGGCTTTTTCCAGATGCTGACCAACAGGGACCACCGCGTTCACCAGCCCCAGCCGATGCAGCTCTTCCGCCGTGAAATTGCGGCCCGTCAGCACCATCTCCATCGCGATGAATTTGCCGATGTTGCGGGAGATGCGCTGCGTGCCGCCCGCGCCAGGGATGACGCCCAGGTTGATCTCGGGCTGACCAAAACGCGCATTCTCGCTCGCAATGATCAGGTCGCAATGCATCGCCAATTCCATGCCGCCACCCAGGGCGAAGCCACCCACCGCCGCGACGATGGGCTTGTGGATACGCCGCAGCCGATCCCATCCCTCGAATTCGCCCGTCATCATCGAGACGGGGGTTTGGCCCGTCATCTCTTTGATGTCGGCCCCCGCCGCGAAGGCTTTGTCACCCGCCCCTGTGATCACCAGGCAACGGATGGCGTCGTCGCGGTCCAGCGCCTCACAGGCATCGGCTAATTCGCCGATCAGCGTCCAGTTCAGCGCGTTCAGTTGTTGAGGGCGATTGAGCGTCAGCACGGCGATGGGATCTTCGCGCTCGACCAGGATGAATTGATAGTCCACGGTGACATTTCTCCTCGGTGCAGGGTTGACGATATCTGCCAGCAGTGTAGTCAGCCCAACTGGCCCTCGTCAAGGGCCAGCGACCTTGTGTTGGCTGCTACGCGAGGGTCGTCAAGCGCTGCGTGCCGGGGATGTGCAAAGGGAGATAGCATTCAAGATGGCAGTGTGCTAGCATATGATGCATATGCAAGGGTCGCTCATCGTGCCATCAGGGAGATGGCACACAGGCAATGAAAGAGGAAAACGCTATGTCACGTGGCTCTCTATCCTTGGCGGTTACCATTGGCAGCCTCCTAGCTGGATTATTCGTTGCAGCCGGAGTAGCACAGGCTTACCTCATCACTCATGATCAACTTCATGACCAACTTGGCTTTCTCGCCACACAGTTGACCTGGGTCGTGTTCGTCCCTGGCGTCCTCCTCGTTGCCTGGCTAAGTCGTCGCCTTGCCAGCCAGCCACGACATGCCGTGCTCGCCAGTGCGCTCGCTGGATTCATTGGCAGCGTTGGCTGCATCATCGCCAATGTCCTCTTGCAGACGGTGCGGCAGGACCATCTGAATGAGTCCTACCCAGGAATCATGCCAGCGTTCCTGTTGGTATCTTTCCTGTCGGTGCTTGCAGCAGGTCCACTCCTCGGTGGGGTTGTGGGGGCCTTCGCGCCAACGCTACGCACATCCCAGTCAAAGACAGCATAATCCGACCCTCAGTAACGGTGCGAACCCAGTGGCATCATCCGCTGGGTCTAGCCCCGACAGCCTCATCTCGACTTCGATAGAAGAAATCGTGGAGCGATCCTTAACCCGTATGGCAAATAGTCCCATACGTGCGCGCTATGTCAAGCTGCGTCGTTGCATTTCTTGACATGACTTTTTGTGCGGGCGATAATGAATGGTAGCATGCCCGCGCAGTAGTCCTTTCACATCAGAACCATCTGCCTTTTCATGCGATTTCACGGGGTGTTGATCTTGCCAGCGGTCAACAAGGAGCATTCGCATGGCAACAGCCGATCTTTCCATTGATTCGTTCCACACACTGTTGGCGCAGTGCGCGGAATATATGGAAAGCAGCGCGCTCGAAATGGTGC
>JACDGC010000299.1 GCA_013815535.1 Ktedonobacterales bacterium | reverse complement strand
ATGCACCGCCACCACCATATGCGTGCGCGGACGCAACGGCTCGGTGGTGGTGAGGTTGCGGGCCGCCAACGTCGTGATGGTGAACCCCACGCGCTGCAAAATACCCGCGAAAAGACCATTGACTTCATAGCAATAGCCCCCCCGGTGCCCATGCACCAGCTTGTGCATCAAGGCATCCCAGGTCAGGTGGATGGGTCTGCGCAGCATGACGTCTAAGTTCTCGAACGGGATGTGCATGGTCTGGGCACGCTGCAACGCTTGCAATGTCGCCAGCGTTGGATCGAGCACGCCGGAATACCCAATCCGTTCACAATAAGCAGCGATGTCATCACGCGTTGGCAGCATAGAGCAGTCCATTCCCCTTGAATGAAATCAGACTCACTCATCATATATGTTTTCCCAACACACCACAACATTGTTCGCTAGCGAGGTTGCCAGCGCTAGGGAAACTGCGATTTCTTGCGGAATTGGATCTCGGTTTCTTCGATGATGGTTTCGGCAGTCATCATGGCCTGGGAATGATAGCGCGCTTTTTTGCGCACGATACCCGTTTTCAGGCGAATGGGATCGCCCGCGATCTTGCGGTAGCGGAGAAATTTATGCAAGTCTGGATATAAAGTCCACCCACGATCAGGAATGATGGTGACACCAATATTCTGCGCAACCATCAGCAAGAGAGTGAATATTTCCGATCCCTCAGCAATGATCTTGAAGGGGATTTGCTGTTGCGTCAAATAGGAAATGAATTGTTGATTGAGCACCCCCGACGTTTCACGGAGCAAAAGAAGGGGTTCTTCGGCAAGTTCCTCCAAACGGATGTCATCCTGTTTCAGCGCGAATTGGTGGGATTTGTGGAATACTGCTAAGCCCCTTTCTTCATAGAGTTCACGGATGATGAATGGTGACTTGCGCCCATTTGCTGCAATCGCTGGCAACCGAGCAATCCCGAGATCGATTTCATCTTTCTCGATCATGTCAAAAATGGCCGATGTGCCACGCTCATGAATGGAAATTTCAATGTTCGGGCTTATCGTGTTGAGGCCATGGACGAGATTTGGGATGAAAATAGGAGTCGCTGAAGCAAAAGCCCCAATCGTCAATGACCCGCGCAGCCCATTGTTGATATCATTGATATGTCGATGGATATCGGTATTCGTGGACATAAGCTTTTTCAGATGCTCTTTCAACGCTTTACCTGCCTCGGTGATCACAAAAGGCTTAAAAGGTGGATGATTGAGAAGCTGGACATTCTGGCCAAATTGTTGCTCCAGTTTATGAATATTACGCGCTATGGTCAGTGGTGAAACGTTGTAGTGTGATGCCGCTTTTTTATAGCTACCGAGTTCGGTGACCATCCAAAAAAGCTGAATTTCTTCGGTCAAGAAGCTGAGATTTGCTTGCTTATGCATGCGGCGTTTCCTCGTTCCAACAGATGCGCGTATTTATCCGTGTTTATCACAGTATACATCATGTGATGATTTATGGTTATCGTTGTGTTAAGGCTGACAATACTATGTGTCGATTTGATATACTTTTTCCTAAGCCGATATCAGGGTAAAAAGACGCGCTAGGGCAATGCCGCTTATAGCGCAGGTTGGAGGGTCAATTTATGGCACACCACAATGCTGAGCCAACAGGAAAACCACGACGCATGAAACTACATTTCACCGCTACATGGCTCACAGATAGTCCGGTTCCGACGCGACAACTTCCTCAGTTGTTCGACGATCTCAACGAGTTCATCTATGCGGAGTTCGAGAATATCCTCTTGGCCTTTTTTGCGCAGGGATTAGAGGAATCATCCTGTTCCATCAAACCCGATCGCAGCCAACACCCCTAACGCTGCCAGAGGAAACCAATCCTTTGGAACTGAGCAGGCGAGGCAAACGAGCCTTTCTCTCGGTCATTTTCTCTGTGTTATCCCTATCGGCTCACTGGGGGAAGCGAAAATTTCCCCCTTGCTCCTCCAATGCGTTCGTCATGCGAGAGCGCCCCCCACCAATCCGCTGGTGACTTCAGCATGCACCATCTTCCCCGTGGACGTGGCTCGACCGCATACCAAATACACCCAGCCTCCCGCCGACATGCTGCTGTTGAGACACCCGCTGCACAGAAATTCCCGAAAAACCGTGACTGACCTCTTGCCAGAAACCGGTTTCTGGGTTATACTTGCAACAGACCTTTGATGTGGTGTGTTGCTCGTAGGACTGTGTACATACTGGACAAAAAGGGGCAGAGGCGTGGGTGAGAAGCTAACCATTCAGGATATCGCTCGCCTAGCACAGGTTTCAAAAGCGACGGTTTCGCGCGTTTTGAACCATAACCCATCCGTTGATCCAGCGTTGCGCGACCGCGTGACGCGCATCGTGCGAGAACATGGTTTCGTCCCCAACGTCACCGCCACCGGCCTCGCTGGCGGACGCAACCCCCTCATCGGCGTGCTGGCTCCGCCCCTGACATGGCCAGGGATACCAGAGATCATGCGTGGCGTGGCCCAATACATCGAAGACTCGATTTATGAATTGGTGCTCTATAGCATCAATTTCGAGCGCAACCACTCGGACGTGCTAGATCGCATCCTGTCGCTACGCCTGGTTTCGAGTTTGTTGGCCATTTTGCCTGGCTCGCTCTCGCCGCACCTCACCAACCTCTACCAAACTGGCTTGCCGCTGGTGCTGATTGATGACCAAGAAGCGCCAGGCGACATTCCCTGGGTGGGCATCGATAACGCCGCCAGCGCATATGACGCGACGCGTTATCTGTTGGAAGTGGGGCATCGGCGTATCGCGCATATCGTTGGGCCACCGACGTATTACTGCTCGACGCAACGCTTAGCTGGTTATCGCCACGCGCTGCAATGTTATGGCATCACCCATGACCCAGCATTCATCCTGCAAGGGGATTTCGAGATCGAAAGTGGACGCCAGATCGCGGCGAACCTATTTGACGGTGATCGAGCCACCTGGCCCAGCGCGATCTTTGCCGCCAATGATCAGATGGCCTTTGGGGTGCTGGATGTCACCACCCAACGCGGCATTCGTGTGCCAGAAGACATCACGCTCATTGGCTTTGACGATCATATCCTTTCCGGCTATATGCAGCCGCCACTGACGACGGTGCATCAACCATTTACGGAGATGGGATTCAAAGCCGCCGAGGTGCTCATCGACATCCTCGGTGCAACCAAAGGGCCGCCCCTGCGGCGCAGCACTGATCATCCGTTGCACATCCAGTTGCCGACTTCGATCGTGGTGCGTGCCTCCAGCGCCGCCCATAGCCCCAGCCCTGCGCCCTAGCGCTCGCACAGCGCTTTCTATACAGTTGTCCATGGCAACGCTTGCTCCGTTGCCACGGGACTCTCTGCGTCGCATGGCGCTGCTCACACGCACCAAGAATGTGCACGCTACCGACGTTTTTTCGTCGTAACACTGTCTGCTTACTATGAAGGAGCTAGTATGGGAGCAACACAGTGCTCCTTGCTAGATAGATGTCAGCGATCCCCAAGCGAAAGGAGAGCTTTTGGTGATGGCACGTCGCAACCAGAACGGCCCGAGGCGGCATCACCCCGTTATGTTGTCGAAGGTCCAATGTTGGGCTTAGGTCTTCTCGTCTCGTGTGACATAAGGAAAGGAACACGCAATGCAGCTGTTTTCACACAGAAACAGGGATTCTCAACCACGCACATTGCCCATCCTGCGCACGCTTGTGCTCGTCGTCTGTGCGGTGGCACTCGGTGCCTTTGGGGTGCTGAGCCTGGGGGCACATCCCCAGGTCCATGCCGCCAGTTGGACGCAAATCTGGGGTGACGACTTCAATGGCACGAATGGCACCGCCCCAAGTTCCACGAATTGGCGCTATGACCTCGGCACAGGCTATGGCTGCGCTGGGTGCCCCAACAATTGGGGCACGGGCGAAGTCGAATCCAACACCAATAGCACCGCGAATGTGTACCTGGATGGCAGCGGCCACCTCGCCATCAAACCTATCCGCGACGGCAGCGGCAATTGGACCTCGGGGCGCATCGAGACCCAGCAAACCAACTTCACCCCACCAGCGGGCGGTGAACTGGCCGTCGAGGCCACGATTCAGCAGCCCAATGTCAGTGGCGCAGCCGCTGCGGGCTATTGGCCAGCATTCTGGATGTTGGGCTCCGCGTTTCGCGGCGTCTATACGAACTGGCCGGGCATCGGTGAAGTCGACATCATGGAAGATATCAATGGGCTCAGCTCCGAATTTGGGACGCTGCACTGTGGCGTCAATCCTGGTGGTCCGTGCAACGAGACCACCGGCATCGGCAGCGGCCAGCACACGGTCGGCGGACTCCAAACCGCCTTCCACACCTATCGGGTGGAGATCGACCGCAGCGTCGCCCCCGAGCAGATTCGCTGGTATCTTGATGGCAGCAACTTTTTCACGATCAACGCTAATCAGGTCGATGCCACGACCTGGGCCAACGCGGTCGATCACAGCTTCTTCATCATTCTCAACGTCGCCATGGGGGGCGGGTTCCCCGCAGCCTTTGGAGGCGGGCCCACGGGCGCGACGCAGTCTGGCAACCCCATGCTGATCGACTATGTGCACGTCTTCACCGCAGGTGGCTGCGGCACCAGTTGCCCCACGCCGACCACCGCCCCCACCTCGACCCCCAGCGGCAGTGGATTCACCCAAGGAGTCAATGCCATTGGCTCCAACCAGGCGCAATTCTGGTTCAAACCCAACGGCTGGACGGCGGGCTATGCCATCGTGCACTACACCATCGCTGGCCAGGGACAACAGAACGTCACCATGACCTATAATAGCAGCACCGCCCGTTGGGAATTCACCGCAGGTGGGTTCGCGGTCGGCACCACGGTGACCTATGCGTTCACCTACAGCAAAGGTGGAACCCAATATGACACCCCCACCTATTCGTGGACGGATGGTGGCGGCAGCGCCACACCAACCCCGACCCCCATCACCTGCTCTTCGGGGAATTTCGCTGAGGGCGTGGTCAATACGGGGGCAACTGCCGCACTGCCATGGTTCCAGCCATGTGGATGGACGGCGGGCTATGTCATCATCCACTACACCATCCCCGGTCAGGTCCAACAAAACGTCACCATGACGTATAACAGCGGCACAGCACGCTGGGAATATGGCATCAACGGGCTCAACGCGGGCCAAACATTGACCTTCTCATTCACGTATCAAAAAGCAGGCACCCAATTCGATTCGGGTACCTACACGTGGACGCATCCTTAAGCACTGAAGCAGTGCTTTCATTGGCCCGCTGTCTTGCCACGCAACCTCGACAGCGGGCCATACTGCAGGCATCCCCGTGAAGTGACCACATCGCCACCACCATGGATATGCTCGCTCCCCCTCCTGCAGCGGAAATCGTCACTCCCGGCTGACATCAGCTACATGTTCTTGATACAAAGCTGGCGAAGTGTCGGCGAATGCTGCCACCCCTCCACCGGCATTCCTCAGCCTCTTAGCACACTACCC
>JACDGC010000298.1 GCA_013815535.1 Ktedonobacterales bacterium | reverse complement strand
GCAAAGGAGCGCATCCACCTGGAACGGCTAGCGCGCATCCGGGCGACGCGCGACAACGAGCGCGTGGGCACGACACTGGCGGCGCTGCGCGAAGCAGCAGGGAAGCCCACGGAAAACACCATGCCCTTCATCCTGGATGCCGTGCGGGCCTACGCCACCCTTGGCGAGATCGTGGATGTCTTCCGTGCCGTCTTCGGCGACTACACCGAAGCCCCATTGTATTAAGAGGACATGCCCTCACTCCCGCTTCCCCCTCCGGATGGAGAGGGGGTGGGGCCATCCCAACGCACCTTATTCGCGCAATGCTCGGCCAGCGCATGCAGCAAGGGCATGGCCTCTAGCGCGGGACGATGGCCCAGGATGATCAGTTTTTGCCGGGCGCGAGTGAGGCCAACATTCAACCGACGGGGTTCATCCAGGAAACCCGACACGGGCGAACCTTCCCCGGGTGGCGTGGCGATGACCAGCGAAAGAATGATCGCGGCGCGCTCACCACCCTGGAAGCGATCCACCGTGTCGATGGTCGCGCCGCGCCGTACCAGATCCTCAGCCAGATGGCGAATGTGGGCCACCTGCGCGCGAAATGGCGCGATGATGCCAATCTCGCTGGGGTCCAGCCCGCTATCAGCCAGGGCGTGTGCCAGCGCCGCCGCCACACGGGCCTCCGCTTCGTTCAGCTTCGCCGATTGTCCTCCATCTTGAGGCATAACATCCACCCAAACCAAGGGACGCGCTGGATCCAGGATCGCCTCATAACGGGCGGGGGTGATGGGGAGCGTCGCGGTGGCAACCGAGCCATCCGCGATGAGACGTCCACCATAGAATTGCTGGCTGGGAAAGGCGCAGATATCCGCATGCATGCGATATTGGCGCTTGAGGGCGATGAGGTCATTTTCGGTGGCACGCTCGCGCAGGGCGTCGAAGAGCGACGCGCCCAAGCCCCCCAGTTTGGCCGCCTCACTCTGCACCAGCGGCGGCAATTGACGGCTATCCCCGACCAAGATGAAGCGGCGACCCCAGCGCAGCGCCCCCAACGCGGCAGGCACGGTGAGCTGCGAGGCTTCATCGATGATGACCACATCAAAGAGCGGCATCGTCGCTTCCACTTCGTGCGCTTCAGCGGACCACGTGGCCACCGTCGCGGCCACCACGGGGGCGGCGCGCATCGTCCGGCGCACTTCCTCAGCGGAGGGGTGCTCTTGTCCCGTGCGGGCGCGTGTCTGCGGCAGCAGGCGATAATCACGCACCTCTGGCGCCGCCGACAGTTCGTGACCCAAACGCACGACATTCGTGATACCATTGAGGACAAGCCGCCGCAGCATCGTATCCGTCGCTTGGTTGGTGTAGGCCGCCAACGCGACCCGATAGCCCCGCGCCAGCAATGCCTGGGTGATAGCCGCAATGACGTTGGTCTTGCCCGTCCCTGGCGGGCCTTGAATGAGCAGATAATCCTTCATCGTCAGTGCCCGCACGACGGCATCAGCCTGCTCGGCATTCAGCCCACGCGTCGCTTCCAGATTAAAGGGTGGCGCGTCATGGTCGAAACGCGGCGTCACCTCGCCACGGACCAGTTTTTGCCGATGGGCATCGCCATGCAACCAACGCGTCAGATTGTGTTGCATGCGGCGGTTCATCACATCCGCCGTGTAACGATCCAACAGGGTCGGGTGGTCGATCTGCTCACGGGCCCAGACCTCCAAACGATCATTGCTGATGCGCAAGATCGCGCCGCTGACCACCTGGCCCAGCACCGGATCGCCCTCGCTCAGCAGCACCTCATCGCCCTCACGCAGTTCCGAAGCATTGGCACAGCGAAAGGTGTAGATCCATTCGTGGCGGTTGCGGTCGTCGGGGCGCATCCCCAGCGTCTCGGTCAGTTGGATGGCCGACCCCGCCGCGATGCGCTCAGCGGCGGATTGTTGCCACAGGGCATGGGTTTGCGCTTCGGCGGCGCGGCCTTCGAGCCGCTGCAACGACCACCAATGGCGAAACCACTTCGCCGTGCGGTCATCCTGGCGCAGGGGCGCGTCACCGGGGGGCGCTTCCCAGCCCAACAATGCCGAGGCTTCGGCGCAGCGGGGATGCAACATGCAGCGGGCACACTTGTTGCCACCGGGGGGCGCGGGCACACGGCCCGTCACGCGGACCAATGCCAATTCATTGCGCAGCGCCATCACTCGCTGCATATCGTGGAGCTTGGCGGGGATGCCAAACGCCGTCGCCACGTCTGACGTGCTGGAGTAGAGCAACGTTGCCCCTGGCAACCGTTGCGCGCCGGTGCCGCGCGCCGCCAGCAACGCATGGTAGCCATAGACCTGCCAGCGATGTTCCAGCTTGGGCGGCTCATTGCCGGGCTTGCCCGTCTTCAGTTCCAGCAAGCGACGGTCAGCGCCATCAGCCCACAGGATGTCGAGGCGCCCCTTCAAGCCGAGTTCGGGGGCCAAGAGGAAGCTTTCCGCGCGGACGTGCTGGGGATCGAGGGCTTTCCCCTGGCGGGCATACCAGGCATCGAGCGCGGCCAGATGGGGGGCGACCTCGGTGCGCACCTCGTTTTCGGTGGTCCCGGCTTCAGCCAGCGCCACCACCGCCGCGTGCAAGCCATCTTCTAGCAAGATCTCAGTCGTCGAGGTGGGATCTTTCAAGCGCTCTTTGAAGATGTTGTGGATGAGCGTGCCTCGCACCGCCGCGCCGCCGTGCGTGCCGGGGAACATCTCGTGCAGCACCTCTTGCCGCACGCAATAGTCCCCCTGGCTGAGGTCGGTGATGTTCAGCAGCAGATCTGGCGCGACCACCACCAGGGATTCCGGCAGCGCCAGCGCCACCCGGAAGGGGTCTTGCCCCGGCGCGGGGGGATTCGCTTTGCCCTGCGCCAGATGCCACACCCGCAGCCGCACCAGTTGCCGTGCCTCGTCGGTGAGCGCTGCGAGACGGCTGACCAAGCCCACGTGTTCCGGCCCCAGGTTCACGCGCACCCGCGCACCATCGTCCGTCCGCACGCCGATGACTGGGACGGAGCGGGCCCGCGTGTGCCCCGTTTGGGCCGCCTGGCGCTGCTCGACCCGCGCACCGATCAGCGTCCCCTCCACCTGGGCGATCTGGCAGGGGTGCGCGCTGTAGGCGCAGAGGAAGCACAGCGGTTCTGCCGGGCTTGCCTCGGCATCCGTGGTTTGGTAGACGTTGGTCATGGGCGGGGCATCCTCCGATTCGTTGAGGATATCACCTCGCCGAGAGCGGCGCAACCGAGCGCTCCAGCCGCTCGGGCAACCGCATCTGCCCCAACGCGAAGAACTGCGGCTGGGGTGGGGTCGAGGTCGGGTGGAAGGGGATGAGGCCGTGCGCGATCTTCAGGCGTAAGATGCGCAAATCGGATTGCTCGATCCGCGCCAGGGTCAATCCCCCATCATTCAGGGCTTCCTTGATGCGCGCGACCAATGCCAAGGAATTAGCGAGCGTGAAGCTGGTATCAAGCAGATCGCAGCCCGCCTGGATGGACATGACCCCAGCGGTGAATTGATCGACCCCTTTATAATACGGCGCGGTGGGATTCGTGATGCCCTTCATATAGAGTGCGTCGGTGACGACCACGCCATCATAATGCAATTCATTGCGCAAAATGTCGGTCATGAAAATTGGCGACAGTTCCGAGGGCAAGTGCGCGTCGATGCTGGGATAGAGCACATCCGTCCCCATGATCATGCCCGGCGGATTCGGGCCATTGATCAAGGCACGATAGGGCACGAGATCGACTTGCTCCCACTCTTGCCGCGATTTCGTGATGATGGGCAGCGCCGCATGGGCATCGACCGTGGCCGCACCAAGGCCGGGGAAATGCTTCAGCGTGCCGATGATGCCATTATCTTGCAATCCGGCCAGCACCTGCCCAGCCAGCTTTGCCACCTTCTGCGGATCGCTGCCATAGCTGCGTCCGCTGGTGTCGGGACCGTAGCCGATCGTCTGCACGTCCACCACGGGGGCCCAATCGGTGTTCATGCCCACAGAGCGCATGTCCTGGGCGATGCCCTTGCCCGCGCTATAAGCGAAAGCGGGGTCGTTGCGGGCGCTGATCTCCGTGGAATTGATGCGCAGCGGATACATCGACTGGAAGGTGTCGGCGTTGGTGGCCGTCTCGTAATCGCTGATGGTCAACAAGGGCAAGGTGGCGTCATGTTGCACCCCAGCGATGGTCGTGCGGGTGGTCGCCACATCGGGCATCTGGAACTCGTACCACATGGTCGCGCCGGGCTGAATCTGTTGCATGATGCGCAAATGCTCATCGTCATACCCAATGGTCGAGAACCCCTGCACGATCAACTGGCCGATCTTTTGGTTCAGCGTCATGGCAGCGATGTAGCGCCGCGCCAGTTGATCGATCTGCGCGCGATATTGATGCTGCCAGGTGATGCTGCCCGGCACAGGAATGGTGGACATTGTCGTCGTGCGGGTCGCATTCGAGCTACACCCCACCAGCCAGATCACCAACAGTAGGGCACTCAGCCCACCAACGTGGGGACGATTCATTCTGCGCATCACATGTCCTCATAAATCCCACTGGCAACCGCCGCCAACAACAAAGCACGCTATCGTTGCCATTGTAACGGAACATGCGGGCGCTTGGCTACAGGGTAGCCCAATCGCGCCCGCGAAGCGCGGTGGTGAAGCATGAAGCGTCGAACCATCTACCCCACAGATCTCCCCTTCATTCGGCGGGATATTGCCCAGCGTAATAGGCTGGTGGCGCGTAATTTGGATGTTGCCCTTGCGCTAGTTGATCGCTTTCCAGCCGGAACGATGTGAGGCCCGTGCGCATCTCTTGCACCACGTGCAGCAGTTCCGCAGCAAGGTCGGCCATCTCTTGCACGAAGCCCCCCGTCGCCTGGGCGGGCACCGCGTTCGAGTCGCCAGCCACCCCACGGCCAGATGGCAGGTGGTTGCGCGTCGCAGTGGCGATCTGCTCGATGGTGGTATTCAATTCATTGAGGCCCGCGACGCTCGTTTTCTGCGCGGTGAAGGCTTCGGTGCCCAGCCGACGCAGGGCACTTTCGAGCGCGGCCAACTCTTGCCCCTGCAATTGCGCCAGATGGGCGACGGTGCTGGGCGAACGCGCCTCGGTCAGCGCCGACACGAGTTGGTTGAGCCGATTCACCGAAAGGTACGCTTCCTCCGCGCTTTCCAGCAGAGATTGCACGTGCGCAGTGGCACCCTCACGCGCGGTGTAGTGCACCAGATCGCGGGCATGCGCCACCAGCGCTTGTGGGTCGGACACGGGGCCAGATTGCTCCCAGGTGGGTGGCCCCCCCGCAGCACCAGACGGCGTGCCACGTGGGTCGCGCAGCAACGTGGCGAAGGCATGGGTGCGCTGAGTTTCGCGGCGGGCGATCACGTCCAGTTGGTCCAGCGTCGCCTGCGTTCGCAAGACGAAGCGGCGGAAGCGCCCAATGGTCAAATTGAACGCATTACTCAGCATGCCGACGGGATCATTGGTGACACGCGCACTCACGCGC
>JACDGC010000297.1 GCA_013815535.1 Ktedonobacterales bacterium | reverse complement strand
GAAACCAGTGCGCACGCCCTGCAAGGTGCGCATGACCCGATCGCCCGCCTCGTTGATGCCACGGCGTGCCAAGTCAATTGGCGAAGTCGCACCCTCCGAAAGCGGTAAAGCCTTCTCTTGCGAAGCGGGGGGCAGGGCATCGTTACGCACCGTATAGTAACGGCTCTGAAACAGGATCAGCGCGCGCGCGATGCGGCGGCGGATGCTGCGTTGGCTCGTCCCCGCCAGCGCGGCTAGGTCACGCGTGGGAATCTGCCCCACCACGCCAAGCGCCAGCAATTCCGCATCCCCTTCGGGCAAACCTGAAAGCAAGCGGCGGATCAGTTCGCGTTCCACATCGACGGGCAGGGTGTCCCAGGCGTCAGCGATGGCAGTTTCGGGGCGATTGGCGAGCGTTTCCATCCGTGTGATGCCCAGTTCCATCGTGTCGGTGTCGCTGGGGTCGGCGTCCACGATGCGCGGCGGGGCCGCAGGCGCGGGCAATTGCAATGATGCCAAGAGCTGTTGCGGCGTTTCACTGCGTTCGCGCACGGCATCCAGCGCCACCAGCACCGCCACGCGCAGCAGCCAGGGGCGGATGCTGAAGCCCGCTGGCACGCTGGGCATGTGCAACAACGCATTCTTGATGGCGATGCGGGTGAGGTCACGGGCTTCTTCATCATCGCCGACCAGATAGAAGATCAAGCGAAAGACGGGTTGCTGATAGCGGGCGAGCAGCGCCGAAAACGCGCGCTCCGAACCCGCCCGTGACTGTTCCACCAGGCGCGCTTCTTGTTCATATTCAGGATTGATGGGGTTGTCGAAGTTGCCTGCGTACTGACGCCATGTCATCTGCTCATTCCTCCCGTCAATCCTTGCTGCTCACCGACTACGCTTACACGTGGCCACGTTTGCATCATCCACCATCCAACCGCAGTGCCTTGCGCGGTGCTTATCTTCATCATACGTATAAACGCATAGATTTCGTACTATGCGGGGCATTGTTCATGCTATGTGGGTTGCGCGCAATCTCTTGGGGGAGGCAAATGCCGCTTGGTGCTGGAGCGGGGCGCTTCAAAAAAAAGCCGCAAGAGGGGGCCGGGTGTTTCATCGGTAGCATCCTTTGGGCGAGGGGCAAATGAAGCGCGCGCGATCAGGTGAATCCAGGAACACATAACGCTCTGAGACGAATACCTTCAAGTTGAGTATGCCATGCATCAGTAGAGGTGTCAAGTGATGTTATCCTTCTTCCTGGGGGTACTTTTCGCCCTTGACAAAGGCCATAGGACTAGGCCAAATGGGCACCTGTTCGACATTGCACAGGCGATCACTTATACTGCATCGCGCGAAGCCGTCATTTTCTGAGCAATCCCGACACCAGTTCTGGCTTGCTCCAATGGTCTTTCATTCTGCATCATCCAGCACAAACGGGCAGCCATTCTGGTGCCGTGGGGGAAAAGAGGCAAGCTATGTTGGGGAAAGCGCGCACCTGCGCCATCATCGGACTCGAAGGCGCCCTGGTCGAGGTCGAGGTCGACATCGGGCAAGGGTTGCCAACCTTCACCATCGTAGGGCTGCCAGATTCCGCCGTCAACGAGGCGAAAGAACGCGTGCGCATCGCCATCAAAAACTGCGGCTGCGTCTTTCCCATGAAGCGCATCACCGTCAATTTGGCCCCTGCGGACCTCCGCAAAGAGGGTCCCGCTTATGACCTGCCGATTGCCGTTGCCGTGCTCATCGCGTCGGAGCAGATCACGGCGGATGTCACAGATTGTCTCTTTTTGGGCGAGTTGAGCCTGGATGGCGCGGTGCGGCACACCTCGGGCATCTTGCCGATGGTCGCCATTGCCAAGAAAGAGGGCATCAGCACCGTGTTCGTTCCCGCGACGGATGCCATGGAGGCGGCCCTCATCAGTGATGTGCGCGTCTTTCCGGTGGAGCATCTGGCGCAACTGGTAGCCCACCTGCGCGGTGAACGGTTGATCGCGCCCTTTATCGCCAGCCCCGAGGAACTGTTGCTGGGTGGCACACCCACCTATACGGTCGATATGGCTGATGTGCGCGGGCAAGAGCATGTGAAGCGTGCCATCGAGGTGGCTGCCAGTGGTGCCCACAACATCCTGATGAGTGGCCCGCCGGGGTCTGGCAAAACGCTGATCGCCCGTGCCGCGCCCTCCATCCTCCCACCGATGGCCGCTGGCGAGGCGCTGGAGGTGATGCAGATTTACTCCGTCAGTGGCATGCTGGGGGGTGACGCGGGACCATTGGTGCGCCAGCGACCCTTCCGTTCACCCCACCACACCACCAGCCATGCTGGCTTGGTCGGCGGCGGACGCTGGCCCCGCCCGGGCGAGATCAGCCTGGCGCATCGCGGTGTGCTCTTTTTGGATGAACTGCCCGAGTTTGGTCAGAATGTGTTGGAAGTGTTGCGTCAGCCGCTGGAAGACAAGTTCGTCACCATCTCGCGTGCACAGGGCAGCGTCACGTTCCCCGCCAATTTCATGCTGGTGGGGGCGATGAACCCCTGCCCATGTGGCTACTATTCCGATCCATCGCGTGAATGTGTTTGCTCGCCTGCCACCATTGCCCGCTATCAAAAGCGCCTCAGTGGCCCCTTGATGGATCGCATCGACATTCATGTGGAAGTGCCACGCGTCGATTACGAGAAGCTGGCCGGGCGCGCCGAAGCCGAACGCTCCGATGACATCCGCACGCGGGTGATGCGGGCGCGCGACCGTCAGGCCGCCCGTTTCGCGGGGACGACGCTGATCTCGAATGCCGACATGGGACCGTCCGACATCCGCAAATATTGCGAAATGGAACCCGCCGCGCAAAACCTGCTGAAGGCCGCGTCGCAACAACTGCAACTGTCGGCCCGCGCCTTCCATCGCACGCTGAAGCTGGCACGCACCATCGCCGACCTCGCCGACATCGAAACCATCGCCCCCGCGCACCTCGCCGAAGCCATCCAATATCGCCCCCGTGTGCAGGTGTAGTCTGGCCCATATGCGGATGGCTTTTTCCCGCCAGGGGGTGCTGAACGAGGGGGCGACTGCACTGGCCCTCCTTTAGCTTTTCAACAATGCCCTGGCGATGACGACGCGCTGGATCTGGTTGGTGCCCTCGAAGATCTGCGTGACTTTGACGTCACGCATCATCCGCTCCAGCGGCCAGTCGCGCACATAGCCCGCGCCGCCGAGGACCTGCACCGCATCAGTGGTGACGCGCATCGCCATGTCGGTGGCGAAGCATTTGGCCTCGGCGGCTTCGCGCGTGGCGACCCCCTTGGCGTCCAGCAGGGCGGCAGCGCGATAGACCAAGAGCCGCGCCGCGTCGATGTTCATTGCCATGTCGGCCAACATGAACTGGATGCCCTGGAAATCCGCGACGCTCTGGCCAAATTGGCGGCGCTCACGGGCATAGTCGCGCGCGATCTCCATGGCGGCCTGGGCAGTGCCCACCGCGCCCGCGCCAACATTGACGCGCCCGCCATCCAGCGCTGAAAGGGCGATGCGTAGCCCCTGGCCCTCCGCGCCAATGCGATTCGCAACTGGGATGCGGCAGTCGGTGAAGATCAGTTCCGCCGTTGGGCTGGCATGCAGGCCCATCTTGCGTTCGACTTTGCCCACGGAAAAGCCCGGCGTTTTGGCCTCCACGATGAAAGCGGAGATGCCCCCGCCGCCTTTGACCTCGCTGGTGCGTGCCATCACCACAAAAACGTCCGCGACATTGCCACTAGTGACCCACAACTTCGTGCCATTCAGGACGTAGTGTTCGCCATCGCGCCGTGCCGTGGCTCGCAGTGCCGCCGCGTCAGACCCCGCGCCAGCCTCACTCAGCGAAAAGGCTCCCAGCATCTCGCCCGCCACCAAGCGTGGCAAATAGCGAGATTGCTGCTCGACATCGCCAAAGCGCGCGATGATGCCCGCGACCATGTTGTGCACCGCCAACCAAACGACGGTGGATAGATCGCTGCCCGCCACCGTTTCATAGACGATGGCGGTCGTCAGTTTGCTCAACTCCGTGCCGCCATACGCTTCAGGCACATTCATCCCCGCCAGCCCCAATTCAGCGAGGGGCGCGAAGATCTCGCGCGGAAAACGGCTCTCTTCGTCCCATGCGCTCGCATGGGGGGCGATCTGCTCGCGGGCGAACCGCGCCACGGTGGATTGGATGGCCTGCTGCTCAGCGTCGAGCTCAAAAAACATCGATGTCTCCTTGGTGTCGCGCACGCGTTCATCATTCTTGCTCTGTATATTATGTATCGCCGCGACCATGTCGCACATGGCAGCCAGGCGCATTTGGGCTAGTGGCTCAACAAGAGTTGCGCCGCATGATACAATATGCGAGTTATCTCACCATCCGCACGATTGGAATCCGCATGAATCCGACCGAACCGCGCTACCCACGGAATCCACCGCAACCCGCCATCAGCACCCAAACGCCGTCGCGGCCAAATCCGCCGATGCCGCCGCAAGGGCCTGGGGTGCCCCGCACGCCGACCTACGCGCCAAACCAACGCCTCAGCCAACCCGCACGGCCCATCGAGCGCCCATCGCGTCCCCAGTCCTATCCGGCGCAGGCCGCCGCGCCACTCCCTCCGACGATGAAGCTCCGCCGCCGTTCCTCACCCCTGCGTCGGTTGGGGATGGCCCTCGTCTGCCTGCTCATTCTCGTGACGGCGACGGGATTAGTGATCGAGGGGTACATCATCACCACGGGCATGACGCCCCTGGGTAGGTAAGCGGCATGCGCTGTCCTTTTTGTGGGAACGACGATTCCAATGTGCTGGATACGCGTGACGCGGTGGAGGGCATCCACCGCCGCCGCCGCTGTCGCAATTGCCAGAAGATCTTCAAAACCTTCGAGCGCGTCGAGATCGGTCATACACCCCTGGTCATCAAGCGCGATGGCCACCGCGAGCCATTTGACCGCGATAAGCTCATTCGCAACATTCGCAAGGCCGCCGACAAACGCCCCTTGCCGGTGGGGGACATCGAACGGCTAGTGGATGATATCGAGCAGGACCTCATCCAGGGGGGCCGCTCCGAAGTGCCCAGCAAAAGCATCGGCGACATGGCGATGGATCGGCTGCTGAAGCTGGATCGTATCGCCTATGTGCGCTTTGCCAGCGTCTATTTGAATCTGGCCGACCTGGATGACCTCTTGCAGGTGGTCGAGCGCATCCGCCACGAAGACGCTGCCGCTGGTGACACCCACCCAGGCACTTAAGCAAAGATGCGCCAACGCCTTTCCCGCTTTTTTGCTCTCACGGATGAGTTGCCACACAAATCTTTGATTTTGGCATAACAAGTGCGAAAGGGATAGGCGGCTGAGTCGTATGCCAGATGAGAGATTCGCCGAGCGATATCTCCTTCCGCTGGTGAGTATGCTAGGAAAGGGAAGATCACTTCCCCCAGCGCCTCATCAGCCCGTTTACCAGGCAAGGATTGCCGCGTGATCAGACGCCCCACGGCAACTCCTCCACCCCAGCGGCGTCAGAGATGAACCACACGTTGGAGG
>JACDGC010000296.1 GCA_013815535.1 Ktedonobacterales bacterium | reverse complement strand
GCCCCAACCGTGCGGCTTCGGGGCCGCCTACCTCTTCCGCGAGCATCGCCAGTTCCATCGCTTTGCCCAGGCCGACCAGGCGTGTCAGCAGATAGCCACCCCCCGCGTCGGGCACCAGACCAATGCGAGCGAAGGCTTCGATGAAGCGGGCATCATCCGCCGCGATGCGTAAGTCGCAGGCCAGCGCCAGATTGCACGATGCCCCTGCGGCAACGCCCCGCACTGCCGCGATCACGGGTTTGGGTGCCTGCTGGATTGCCCGCAGGATGCGATGATATTTCGCCAAGTGCTCACTCACGACGATAGGACCAGGCCCTTGATATAACGTCGTGAAATCGTTGAGGTCTTGCCCTGATCCAAACGCCCGCCCAGCGCCCGTCAACACGATGCACCGCACGGTGGCGTCATCGGCGGCACGTTCGAGTTCGTCACCTAATTCACCGATCAAGGTAGCATTCAGGGCATTCAATACTTCGGGGCGGTTCATCGTCAGCGTCAAGACGCCATCTTCTTGGTGTGTCAGCAAGAATTGATAGGTCGCGGTCATCGTCGGTCGCTCCTTTACACCAGTTAGGTTGCCTTCCCATCATAACACGTGGCATAATTCGCCCATCCACATGCTAGTATTTTGCCCTGAACACGAAACCGGGAAATTGCCCCCGCAGATAATTGTTGAAATCTGCTCATCTTGAAAGCTTCGTATATGCAGCGTACAAGCCGGAAGCGAGTAATAAGGTCTTCTAGGGTGTTACCCCTTGCCTGATGGCTCCCGTTTGCGCAGCGATTCAATGAACCCGCGCAAGCCATTTTCTTGTGCTCCCATCACCTCCCAGGCCCGGCTCAGAGCGACACCATAGATGGCAATGAGTAAGATGCAAAGGGTGTAAACATCGTCCGCATCATTGCCATGGTGGATCAGGCGCACCGCAAAGGTACATTCCATCCCATAAATGATGAGGCTGGCAAGGATGAGGGTAGCGCCATTGACTAAAAAGGCGCGGTTCT
This sequence comes from Ktedonobacterales bacterium, assembly GCA_013815535.1. Taxonomy (GTDB): domain Bacteria; phylum Chloroflexota; class Ktedonobacteria; order Ktedonobacterales; family JACDGC01; genus JACDGC01. The sequence continues at coordinate 4,499 of JACDGC010000296.1, read as the reverse complement.
TGGGATTGTAGACGATGCGAAAAATCAATAGAAGAGTGTTCAGCACGCCGATGATGCCCATCGCGAGCGCAAAACCACCCAGGTTATACCCCGGCAGCAAGCCGCCGAGTGACACGTAAAAGGCATTGATCAGGGCCGTGAAGGCGCTTCCGGCCACCGCGCGGCGCTCGATGGGCGCCTCGACGCTGATAGTACGTTTGGGGTCGATGGCGACAGCCACGAAGAGCAGGCCGATCAGGGCCGCCGCCGCCCCCGCGCTGGCAAGGAAGAAATCCGTATATCCTGGAACCATGCATCCTCCACTCTCAGCGTTCGCGTTGGATGCGCTCGGCGATGCGGATTTGGCGCGGCGATGGGGCATATTCGCGGTAGACGCGTTTGCCGATTTGCCAGCCCAGCCAGCCAAACAGGACCGCCCCAGCCAGCATCACCGCCACGGCTCCCACAATGAACCATCCCCCGACCCCGGCCTTGCTGAAATGGACGAAAGAGATGAGGGTGCTGGCCAAGAAGCCTGATAGCACACAGCCCACGGTCAAGCTGACGAGGCAGCCGAGCGGCCCGCCGTGGGTGGGCCATTCGCCCAACCCATCATTGGGCACGGGAATCGGCTCCTGAGCGGCGACCTCGCTATCGGTGATGGGGCCCAGCGGCGGTTCCTCGGTGTCGTCCGTGGGTGGCAGCGGGCTGGCCAGTTCGGCTGCGTCGGCCTCGGTTCCCTCCGGGGTGGGCAACAAGGGGGCATTGGGATCGGTGTTATCTGACACGGTGAGCACCTGATTGCGGCAAAATCTCGTGGGGTGCTTGAGATCCCACGCTGATATTGTAACGCCTCAAGTGCCCTCACGGAAAGTCTCGCGCGTCACTTGGCTGCACGGCCCGCTTGGGCCTCGTTATAGGCCCAGGCGTCGAGGTCCGGTGTGGGCAAGCCCTGCTGGGCCAGCACTGTGGTGATGTTGGTGCGATGCTCGGTCGCGTGGTAGATGGCCTGCATCACCACCACGATGGTGGGGACCGTGGTGATGCGCCCGCCCCATTCGCCTTGCGCGGTGCCGCCGGGTACATAGGCATCCGTATAGGCGATGAAGCCGTTGCCACTCGCTTCCATGTGCGCACGCATGGTGGCCAGGTCCGGCAAGGTTTCGCCCCGATACCAGGCGGGATCGGGCCATTCACCCGTCAACAGGGCCAGATAGCGCTCTTCGTTGGCGGCCAAGTGCCGCAGTGTGGCATGGATGCTGCCAAAAGTGCCCGCCGCGCTGGCGGTCAACTGTTGCGTATCCAATGCCGCCAAGACATCGATCAGCCGCAGATTCGCCCACACGTTCTGCCGAAAGAAATCACCCAAGGGCGTGGTCATCGTTTCTCCATCCTTCACCGGGTCGTTCACAGAGAAAGTGTACCAGTGATTTCTTGCCAACTGCCGTCAAGAAAGGCAACGTGATGCCCCACCCTTCAGAGGTTGGGGCTGGGTGGTGTTCCAGTGTGGGCATGCACGGCATCGAGCGCCTGGGCGAAATCGGCGATCTGGTCGGCGCTGTTTTCCAGCCCCACGGAAACGCGGATGAGGTTGGGGGTCACGCCACTGGCGGCACGGGCGGCGGGGCTGAGCAGCCGATGCGAGGTCATCACGGGCAGGCTGGCCAGCGAGTCCGCGTCACCCAGGCTCCCCGCCCGGAAGACGAGGCGCAGATGGTTCACCACATCGCGCGCGGTTGCCTCGTCACCTCGCACGCTGAAGCTGAGCATGCCGCCAAACCCGCCCAGCAGGCGCGACGCCAACTCATGTTGGGGATGCGTGGTCAGGCCAGGATAATGAACCGCCTCCACCAGGGGGTGCCCGGCCAGGAATGTGGCTAAGTGTTCCGCGTTGGCGCAATGGCGATCCATCCGCAGTTCCAGCGTCTTCATGCCGCGCGCCAGCAAGAAGGCTTCCAGCGGGGCCATATTGCCACCCGCGCCGGTCATGATGGTGCGCACTTTCATCATGCGCTCCGCCGCGCCCGCCACCGCCCCGGCGATGACATCGCCATGGCCGCCCAGATATTTCGTCGCGCTGTGCACCGAGAGATCGGCCCCTTGCGCCAACGGCAAACTGAGATACGGGCTTGTGAAGGTGGCATCGACGCCCAGCAGCAGCCCGCGCGCGTGGGCCAGTTGCCCCAGCGCGGGCAGATCCAGCACCACCGTCATGGGATTCGAGACGGTCTCGGCCCACAGCATGCGCGTCTGGGGGGTGATGGCCGCCGCCACTGCCGCGAGATCGGTCATATCCACAAAGGTGTGACTGATGCCCAGGCGCGGCAAGAACTCGGTCAGCAGGTGATAGGTGCCGCCATAGACGTGGCGCGTCACCACCACATGCTCGCCCGCCCCCACGAAGGCGGTGATGGACGCGTGAATGGCCGCCATGCCCGAGGCAAAGGCGCACGCTGCCTCGGCACCCTCGAGCAGGGCCAAGGTGCGCTCAAACGCGGCCACCGTGGGGTTGCCCCCGCGTGAATACCCAAAACCAGGCGTGGTGCCCGAGGCCACCGCATCCATCGCGTCGGTGTTCTCGAAGCCGAAGCTGGCCGTCTGAAAGATGGGGAACACAATGGGGTCGCTTGCCGCATCGCTGTGATAGTGTCCCCCGTGGATCGCCCGCGTCGAAAAACCGTGTTCTGCCATTTCGTCTTCCCCCATTCCTGATCATCCCTTCATAGGATATCATCTGGCGCTGCCAGCGCCGCGCTGGATGGTGGCCTGCACCCTAAAGCGACCCCCCCAACATGCGAGATGCTGGGGGGGTCGGGTTATGGGCAGCGACATTGGCTGATTTATTCGGCCTGCGCCCCAGCATATTCGCGGTTGCGCGAGCGCTCGTGCTGGGTCAAATAGCGCTTGCGTAGGCGGATGTTGAGGGGGGTGATCTCCACCAGTTCATCTGCATTGATAAAGTCGAGCGCCTGCTCCAGGCTGAGGATGGTGCGCGGTGTCAGGCGCACGGCGACATCTGAGGACGAGGAGCGGATGTTGGTCAGCTTCTTTTCTTTGCAGACGTTGACCGTCATATCATCTGGCCGCGAGTTCAGGCCGATAATCATGCCCTCATAGACTGGGGTGACGGGTTCGATGAAGGTCTCGCCGCGTTGCTGTGCATTGTTGAGGCCATACATCGTCGAGACGCCCGGCTCCGAGGCAATCAGCACACCGTTGCGGCTGGTCGGCAAGGGACCCATCCACGGCTCATAGCCCGCCAGCAGCGTCGCGGTGGCTCCGTTGCCCTGCACCAATGTCAGGAATTGGTTGCGGAAGCCGATGAGGCCACGCGTCGGCACTGTATATTCCAGCCGCACACCGCCACGCCCATCGTGTTTGATGTTCGTCACTTTCGCCAGGCGCTTGGACAGATTTTCGCTGATCGGCCCGATGTATTGTTCGAAGGTGTCGATCACCAACTCTTCCATTGGTTCGCAGCGCTTGCCATCGATCTCACGCGTGATGACTTCAGCACGCGAGACCTGCAATTCATATCCTTCGCGCCGCATCGTCTCGATGAGGATCGAGAGGTGCAGTTCACCACGGCCACTGACGACGAATTCTTCGGCACTGTTGCCATCTTCGACGCGCAGGCTGACGTTCGTTTCCAGTTCGCGCATCAGGCGAGCGCGGATCTGGCGTGAGGTCGTCCATTTCCCCTCGCGGCCCGAGAGGGGGCTGGTGTTGACGCCGAAGGTCATCTTCAGCGTTGGCTCACTGATCTCGATGGTTGGTAGCGCCTCGGGGTTCGCCGGATCGGCCAGCGTGTCACCGATGCTGGCGGGCGCGATGCCGGTCAGCGCGATGATGTCGCCAGCGGATGCCTCGGGCACTTCCACCCGGCCCAAGCCTTGATAGGTGTAGATATTGACGACTTTTTGGCGCGACGCCACGCCCTCGCGGTTGATCAGCGTCAAGGGCATGCCCGCCGTCAGTTTGCCGCGCCCGATGCGCCCAATGGCATATTTCCCTTTGTAATCGTCATAGTCCAGCGCCGTCACCAACATCTGGACGGGGCCTTCGATGTCAACATTTGGCGGCGGCACGGTGCCAGCGATGGTCTCGAAGAGCGGCAAGAAGTCGGTGCTTTCATCATCCAGCGAACGGCGGGCGATGCCCTCACGCGCGATGGCGTAAAGCACGGGGAAGTCCAATTGGTCGTCGCGCGTGGCGAGATCCAAGAAAAGGTCCTGCGTCAGGCTCAGCACCTCTTCGGGGCGGGCGTCTTTGCGGTCGATCTTGTTGATGACCACGATGGGGCGCAGGCCCGTCTCGAAGGCTTTTTGCAAGACGAAGCGCGTCTGGGGCATCGGCCCCTCGGCGGCGTCCACCAACAGCAGGCAGCCATCGGCCATGTTTAGCACGCGCTCGACCTCGCCACCAAAGTCGGCGTGGCCAGGGGTGTCGATGATGTTGATTTTGACGCCCCGGTAGTTGATAGCGGTATTTTTGGAAAGGATAGTGATACCACGCTCGCG
>JACDGC010000295.1 GCA_013815535.1 Ktedonobacterales bacterium | reverse complement strand
CGTCCAGGCACTGCTCGGCGGCGAAGCCGTGCATGCGGCAGATGGCGATCTCTTCGTCCACCAGCGCGCGGCGGCAATCTTCCTGGCAGGGGGCCGGGCAGACGACGCCGAGCATATAGGGGAAGGGCAGCACTTCTTTCACCAGGCGGGCGGCCTCGCGCGGCTGCCCCTTGGCGATCAGTTCCAGATAGCCGGGAATGTCGATGTGCGTGGGGCAGCCGACCTGGCACGGCGGCTGACAATACGCATTGTGGTCCGAGAGGATCATCTCGACATTCGTGCGGCGGATGTGCGTCAGCTTCTTGGACTTCGTCGTCACATCCAGGCCGGGGGCGGCGGGCGTGTTGCACGACGGTAACGCGCGGCTCTGCCCCGCGATCTCCACCAGGCACATGCGACAGGCGGAGGTGGGGTCCAGCTTCTCATCGTTACAGAGGTTGGGAATATCGAGGATGCCATGCGCGACGGCGGCGCTGAGGATCGTTTGCCCCTCGTGCGCCGTCACCTTCTGGCCATCGATGGTGAAGGTAAAAGCGGGCTGGCCGTGCTGGTCGCGCTCGAATTCGCCGCCAGAGCCAGTGCCGGGCAGATCGCGTACAGTGGTTGCCATAGATGGTGTCCTTCTAGCAAGGGAAGGATGGGCGGATGAATCCGCGCGAGATGTTCAGCCTGTGTGCAAGTCGTAACAAGTGCTCATGCGTATCCCTACGCTGTCTCCCCGCGCCATCCGCAGAGGTGGGGCGGGGGGTGGACGTCCTATAGCACGCCCTTCTTGGCGAAGCGATGGGTCCGCACAGGCACGCAGGTGCCAGTGGGGCATTCGCCACGCAGGTGTTTTTGGAAGTCGTCGGCGTAATAGCGCATCGCCGTCTTGAGCGGATTCGTCGCGTTCCAACCGAAGCCGCACAGCGAACCATCCGGCACGTAGTCGGCGAATTCGTTCAACAGATCGAGGTCGCCGCTGGTGCCGACATCGCTCATGATGCCCGCTAGCATACCCTCGATGCGCTTGGTGCCGCTGCGACACGGGATGCACTTGCCGCACGATTCGTGCGTCAGATAGGCCGTGCGCTCGCGCGCCCAGTCCACCATGCACGTCTGCGGCCCCAGCACCTGGATGGTGCCTGACCCGACAATCGCGCCCGCTGCTTGCAGCGGCTCAAAGTCGAAAGGCGTGTTCCACTGCGCGGGAGGCAAAACGCCGCCCTCTGGCCCGCCCACCAAGATGCCACGCGCGGAATCCGCCGTGATGGTCAGCCCCGCCGCCTTCACGATGGCCGCAATGGTCGCCCCAAAGGGCTGCTCCACCAGCGTGCCATTGCCAGCGGCATCATAGACCGAAAAGAGCTTGGTGCCCGCCGAGGCCGCTGTGCCCGTCTTGGCAAAAGCCGCAGGGTCGCGCACCGCACCAACCAAGCTCACCAGCGTCTCGACATTCGCGACGGCGGTGGGCAGTTCGCTCAGCCCCGATTGCGCGGGGTAAGGTGGGCGCTGCTGGGCCATGGCCCGACGGCCTTTGATGACCTCCAGCATGGTCGATTCCTCACCGCCCATGAAACCGACTTCGACGCCTACGACATTGATGATGAGGTCGCTGAGGATATTCGCGCTGCGCGCTTGATCCAACGCCGCATTCAGCGCGGTATGGCCAGCGGTGTTGCCCGAGCGCAGATAGATATAGGCTTCGCGTGCGCCGACGGCAATCGCCGCCAGCATCACGCCCTCTAGCACCATGAAGGGCTGGCTGGCGACCAGCGTGGTGGAAATGAGCGACTGTGGGTCAGCATCATACGCATTACAGACGAGGAAGGCAGGGCCGCCGCGTTTAGCGACGGCATCACGCACCGTCTGCCATTTATTCGCCGTCAGCATGCCCGCGCCGCCACGCCCGCGCAAGCGCGCCTGCTGTGCCGCGCTGATGACGTTGGCTGCGGCCTGGGCGCCCTGGCCGCGCAGCGTTTGCAGCGCGGCGAATCCGCGCGCATTTTGATAATCCGCGAGAGAAGCGGTTGAAGGCCCAATGGCGCGTCCGTTAGCGTCAGGCATTCGGACCCCTCCGGTGGTTGATGTCGGCGTATTTGCCGCGTGTCGCTGCCGAGGGACCGCGTGGCGGTTGATCATCGCGCAGGATGCCCTGTGTCTTGGGCTTGGCGGGCTTGAAATAGGGCGACGCGGTGACGATGCCAAAGAGGTCGCTCAGGTCGATGCCACGCACCTCGACGATGCGTCGTGCCACCGCCAGCGGCATGCCATCATACGCCTGCATCACCTCGTTGAGCATCGAGGTCAAGTCGCGCCCTTCCAAGGATGAGCGCACCAAAATCGCGTCCACATGCGCCAGATCCGAGGGGGCTTCGAGTTCCACCGTGGTGGGCGTTTGCACCACTGCCGCCTGGGGGCGCTGCGGATAATTCACCGCGTATTCCGAGATGCGCGGCGTATAGAAGGCCGCTTTGGCACGTTCCGAGAAGTAGGGACGGCGGCGGAAGCGATATGTCGGGCGAAACTCAATGGTGATGGCGCGCGGGGGGCACGCTTTTTCACACAACAAACATGCTTCGCATTTCAGATTGAAGGGCGTCGCCTGGTTATCTTCTTGGATCAACTGGATCAAGCCACGGCTGCGGGCTGGCAAGCGCGGCTTCTCATAGGGGTAGAGGCGCGTCACTTTGGGTCGCCCCAAGTGGCGCAACGTCAGACCCATGCCTTGCAGGATTCCACGCATGCGTTATGCCTCACCCTTGATCTTCAGGCCCTGCTTCTCGATCTTCTCGCGCAGCTTGAGGATGCCCTCGATCAGTTGCTCGGGGCGCGGCGGGCAGCCGGGCACATACACATCCACCGGCACCAGCATATCGACACCCTGCACCGTGTAGTAGCTGTCATAGAATTCGCCGCCACTGTTGGCACACTGGCCCATCGACAGCACCCACTTAGGATCGGGCATCTGCTCGTAGAGGCGCACCAGGCGGGGGGCCATCTTCGTGCAGACCGTGCCCGCGACGATCATCAGGTCGGCCTGACGTGGGCTGGAACGGAAGACTTCTGACCCCCAACGGCTGAGGTCGTAGTGCGACTGCGCGGCGGCAATCATCTCGATGGCACAGCAGGCAAGGCCATAGCCCAGCGGCCAGATCGAGCGACTGCGTGCGAAGTTTTGTGCCCAAGTCAGCATATCGGCGAGGTTGGTCATCACCACATTCGCCTCTTGCTGACCTGCGACGTATTCGGCGGGCGTTTGAGGGTAGATGAAACCACCCTTTTTGCCGCCCGAATTGGTTGGTGCGGTCATGGTCCTTGCTCCTCACAGCGGGAAAACTTGCTATTGCTTCCCCTATAGTATAGCACGCCCCGCGCCCAGATGCCGCCGCAAGTCCTGCTCGTCTGCCCCAACCAGCCCATCACCGAATCCAACGCGCCTTTGGCGGTGGAGCCTTGGGAATGCCACCACTGAGCGAGCCCCCCAATGCAACAGATGCCGCCAACTTGCCATTGGCGATGATGCGCGGTGCACACCGCGCTAGCGCAAGCGTCCATGGTCCCCACCCGGCGTGTCCGTGGCCCCGCTGGGTGGGAGCTTTCGGCCCTTATGCGTGCAAGTAAAGTGAAACCAGGGAAGTATCCCCTCTATCATCGTGCAGGAGACAGAATCGGCATGCGACGCACCACGCGCTATTTTATGGGGCTGGCGGGCGCGACTGCCCTGGCCCTGGCATTGATCGGCCATGCATTGGCAACCCACACCACTGCCGCAGTGGGTCGAGTGACGCTGCCCCAGAGTGTCCCCGCTGCGGTCAAAGGGGCCACCAGTGGTGCCCCCTTGGCAACTACGACGCCACTGGCCATCACGGTGGCCCTGCGCTCGCGCGATGCCGCCGCGCTGGCACGCTTCACCACGGCGGTCGTCACGCCGGGGAATCCCCTCTTTCGGCATTTTCTGACGCCCGCCACCTTCGGTGCGGCCTTCGCGCCTGCCCCAGCAGAGGTGAGCGCCGTGCGCGCGTGGCTGAGCAGCAATGGCTGGCACGTCACGCGGGAAAACAGCGGCGGCCTTTTCATCAGTGCCACGGGCACAGCGGCGGAGGCTCAGGCAACCTTCGGCGTGCACCTGTGGCAATATCTGGGGAAAGATGGCACGGCCTTCTTTGGCAATGCCGATGCCATTGGGGTACCCGCCGCACTCGCCCCCAACATTCTGGCTGTCACGGGGCTCGACAGTGCCCCTCGCGCACATTCGCAGCATGTCTTGCCAAAGGATAAGCATGGGCCAGTGCGGACCAACGCCACGAGTTGTCCCACGGCAAGCAACAGCTCCTTCATTCCCGCGCAACTCGCCAAAGCGTATGAGTTCCCCACGGCTGCTGCGGCCCACTCTGCCCGCATGGCGCTGGTGGAACTGGATGGCTACATCCCCGCCGACATCAGCGCTTTTGCCAAGTGTTTCGTGCCGGGGGTGAACACCAACACGCTCGTGCAGGTGCGCCCCGTCGACGCCAGAACGGCCCTGCCCGCTGGCGACGCCGCCGTCGAGGTGGAACTGGATATCGAGATCGCGCTGGGTCTGGCCCCCGGCATGTCCGGGATGGATGTCTATGAGGCCCCCAACACGGGGGCTGGCTGGCTGGACCTCTTTGCCGCCATTGCCAACGATAACCGCGATGGCACCGTCAGCGTCAGTTGGGGGGGATGTGAGGGGAATCTCGACAGTGGCCAGGCCAACGCCGAAAACGTCATTTTCCAACAGATGGTGGCGCAGGGCCAGGGCGTCTACGTCGCGGCGGGCGACACGGGCGCGTATGATTGCTTGCCCAACGATGGCACTGGCCAAGGCGATCAATCCCTTAGCGCGGACGACCCCTCCGCGAACCCGAACGTGATCGCGGTGGGCGGCACCGCGCTGCAAACAGGCGCAGGGGGCACCTATGGCAGCGAGGCCATTTGGAACAACAGTCCCGATGGCACCTTCGCGGCGGGTGGTGGGGGCACCAGCGTGGTCTGGCAAAGCCCCGCATGGCAGGCCCAATCACTGGCAACCCCCAGCACCAGCGTGGGCCGCGCATTGCCCGACGTGACGGCAGATGCCGACCCCAACACGGGCTATGCCATCTATTGCACCGAGCGCAATGGCTGTGGCGGGATCGGGTGGCTCACCGTTGGCGGCACCTCAGCGGCGGCGCCCCTGTGGGCCGCGCTGGCGACGCTGGCCAATGGCATGCTCGGCAGCCGTGTGGGCCTCATCACCCCCGCGCTCTACAATCTGTATGGCGCGGATGCGAATGGGCAAGGTGGCATCGTGCGCGGCGGCACAACATATGTGGACTACGCGCAGGGTGTCAGTGGGGCGACCTCTGGCACGCCGACCTTCCATGATGTCACCACAGGCAACAACAGCTTCCCGGCCTTTACGCCAGGCTACGCAGCGGCGCTGGGCTTCGACCGTGCCTCGGGCATCGGCAGCATGCATGGGCGCGCGCTGATCGGCTATTTGACGAATCTGGGGACGGGCACGCCCCCCCCTACACC
>JACDGC010000294.1 GCA_013815535.1 Ktedonobacterales bacterium | reverse complement strand
TGGGCAGATAAGGTAAGACGTAGCGACCCAGGCGGACGATGGGCACCAGACTGGCATGCAGGTGCGTTGGCGCGCACAGGCTGACCAACGCCGCCACGCGGGGGTCGCGCTCCGCCAGACTCAGTGCCAACGAACCACCCATCGAATGCCCAATGACGACGACGCGCGCGTGCTGTTTCAGCATTTCCTCGAAGCGATCGCGCAGCGCATCGGACCAATCGTTCCAGCCAAATTGGCGGGCCTCGCGCGCATGCACCTCGTGCCCCGGCAGCAGCAGTTGATCCGTGGCGTACCCATGGTCCTGCAAGACCTGGGCGATCTCATCGAAGTCATAGCGGATGCCGTTTAGACCATGCACGAGCAGGCAAGCGATATCCGGTAATGGTGGCGCTTCCACGGAACTTTCCCCTCCACAGTGTCGATCATCTATATCGTATCACGAAGCATGCCGGGGGTGCGTCACGCAATCTGATTGCATGAGATGACCGATGGCAGGGCTCCTTCGTCTAGTTCCCTAGAGCGTATCTTGGATCAATGGGAGACTCTTTGCTGATGCGAAGCACTGAACCGCAACTGAGCGTGGTGATTCCCACCCGCAACGAGCGTGATAATATTCCGGCCCTTTTGCTGACGCTGGCGGAAGCCCTGGCAGGCGTGGCGACCGAGGTGATCTTCGTCGATGATAGCGACGACACGACGCCCCAGGTGATTGCGGCGCAGGCGGCGACCTACCCTGGTGCGTTTCGTGTGCGGCTGCACCACCGCGCCAGCGGGCCTGAGCGCGCGGGGGGGCTGGCAACCGCCGTCAGCGCGGGGATGAGCATCGCACGCGCAAAATATGTCGCCGTGCTGGATGCCGACCTGCAACACCCGCCAGAGCGCCTGCGGACGCTCTTTGATGAAGCGGTGCGGACGGACGCCGATGTGGTGCTGGCGACGCGCTATCTGCCGGGCGGCGGCTATGAAGGGCTGGATGGCCCCTCGCGCAAGCTCATCTCAATGGGGCTGAAGTGGGTGGCGAAACTCGTCTTCCCTGATCAGTTGCTGCGCGTTTCTGATCCGCTGGGGGGCTTCTTTCTGGTGCGCCGCTCCATCATTGAGGGCGTGACGTTGCGGCCCATTGGCTACAAGATCTCGTTGGAGTTGCTGGTGCGCTGCACGTGGGTGCGGCTGGTGGAGGTGCCCTATCACTTCCAGGCACGCGCCACCGGGCAGAGCAAATCGGACTTCAAGCAGGGGATGATGGTGCTGCGCCATATGGGGCGCTTGGTGCGCGAAGTCCCCGCTGGCGCGCGTTTCTGGAAGTTTGCCCTAGTCGGCGCGAGCGGCGTGGTGGTCAATCTGGCCCTTTTCGCGCTCTTTCAGCATCTGCAGGCGCGCCCATGGGTGGCGATTGCCGCCGCCACCGAGGTCAGCATCCTCAGTAATTTTGCCCTGAATGTCGTGTGGACGTGGCGCGACCTGCCCAAACGCGGGCGGCGCGATCTGTTGACCCGCGCGGCGCTGTATCATGGCGCGGTGGCCCCGGTCGTGGCGGTCTATCTGGGCGTGTCGGCCTTCTTGGCGCATTACCGCGAACCCAGCGTGCCGACGCAGGTGCTCAGCCTCATCCCCGCGCTCTTTCTGTCGTATTGGTTGGCGCGCCGCGTGGTCTTTGCCCCGCGTGAAAGTTGGGCCAGCCTCTTCCACCGCCCGCAGCGCCCCCTCACCGTGCAAGAGGCCTTCGACGATGTGCTGCCTGGTGTGGAGGAAACCGCGATCCCCGAGTTGCCGACGGGGGGCCAGCCACAAGCTGGCCGATAGGCCGCCCATTCCGCGCGGCATTTATTACAGCAACTTTCAAGAAGATGAAGCAACCAGGCGATAGCCCGCATGGATAAACCAGCCGTGGGCATCGGCGGGAGTCACCGCATCGCTGGCGACCGCCAACGCATCGAGCAAGGCGGCACGGGTGCGTCCTTTGAGACGGCGTAAGGTGGCCTTGACCTTGGAAAACATCTGCTCGATGGGATTGAGGTCGGGCGAGTAGGCCGGCAAAAACTGAAGGGTACATCCGGCGGCTTCAATGGCCGCCCGCGCCGTCGGGGATTTGTGGACACTGAGGTTGTCGAGGACGACAATTTGCCCCGGTCGCAGGGTCGGAACCAAGATCTGCGTGATATACACGTCAAAGGTGCGCCGATCCATCGCCCCTTCTACCGTCCACGGCGCTTGCAAGCCATCCCAGGTCAAGGCCGCGATGAACGTTGTATGTTTGCCGCGCCGACGGGGCACGGCTTCCGTGGCCTGCTGGTCATGCGGTGCCCAGCCATACAAGCGGGTGAGGGTGGTTCGGGTACCACTCTCATCCCGGAACACGAACCGCTCCGCTGCCTGGTGCATCACGGTCGCCCGATAGTCGGTTCGGGCTGTTTCGTCGCGCTCACTTGCTGCCACGCGTTTTTTTATGGGTCCAGCCCAAGCGGTGCATCGCTCGCCATATCGTCGCCTCGCTGACCTGCTGCCCGCTGACTTCAGCCCACCACGCGCCATTCTCCAAGACGGTGGCATCTGGCTCCGCCGCCATCCGCGTCTGCAACTGGCGGTCGCCCGCAGCATCAATAGCGCGTGGCATGCCAGGAATCGGACGCGGGGCCACGGACCCCATTTGCTCTTGCTGGGCCACTAGGCGTTGCACTGTTTTCGGGCTGACCGCAAAACGACGAGCGGCGGTTTGCATCGGCTGACCTGAAGCCACCACCCAGAGAATTCGTTCGCGCAGGTCCATTGATAAAGCTCTCATGCCCCCTCTCCCGCATGTCCCATGCCTGGTCTACCTTCCTGCAACTTGCTCTAATGGTCCGCGACCTATCCCATCACTCCCCCTTGGGGGCTAGACGTGGGGTAGGTCTTTGCGTTATGATGGAACGAGACCAGAGCGACGGTATTCGTTGCCCGAAAGGATGCACGCATGGCTGCCCCAGAGCGCGATCCCGCTTGCCTCTTTTGCCGTATCATCGCGGGCGAGATTCCGGCGAGCAAGCTGCTGGAAACGGATGAGGCCATCGTCATCGCGGATATCAATCCCCAGGCCCCTGTGCATGTGCTGGCGATTCCGCGTCGCCACATCCCCTCCGCCGCGCATCTGACGGCGGCGGATGCCCAGACGCTGGCAGGGGTCATCGACGCGGCGAACACGGTGGCACGCGAACGCGGCATCACCGCGACGGGCTTCCGCCTGGTGATGAACCACGGCAGCGACGCGGGCCAGACCGTGGATCATTTGCATGTGCATCTGTTGGGTGGCCGCGTGCTCGGCTGGCCGCCAGGGTAAGATGAAAGCGCTGGATCTCCCCACGACGCGCACCAAGGTCAAGCCATTCCTGAAATGGGCTGGTGGCAAAGGCCGTTTGCTGGCGCAATATGCTCCCTATCTGCCGCGCACATTTGGCACATATCACGAGCCGTTTTGCGGCGGGGGCGCGGTCTTCTTTCATCTCGTGCCAGCGCAGGCCGTCCTTTCGGACATCAACCCCGAATTAGTGAACGTCTATGCCTGTGTGCGTGACGAGGTGGCAGCGGTGTGCGCGCGGCTGAGTGAGCACGCGGCGCTGCACAGCCAGATGCATTACTACGCGACGCGGGCCTTGAAGCCACTGGACCTGACGGCGGTGGAGCGCGCGGCCCGGTTCATCTATCTGAATCGCACCTGTTATAACGGGCTCTATCGCGAGAACGCGGGCGGTGGCTTCAATGTGCCGATGGGCCGCTATGTGCGCCCGACCATCTGCGACACGCCGACGCTGCTGGTCGCCAGCGCGGCCCTGGCTGGCAGCACCATCACTCAAGCGCCATTCGAGGCCGTGCTGGCGCGGGCGGTGGCGGGCGATCTCGTCTATTTTGATCCGCCCTATCAACCGCTGAGCGCCACCAGCAATTTCACCAGCTATTCGCGTCATGGCTTCGGCGAGGATGCCCAGGTGCGGCTGCGCGACCTTTTCGTGGAGCTGACGCGGCGCGGGGTGCGGGCATTGCTGTCGAATTCGGATTGTGCGTTCACGCGGGACCTCTATCGTGACTTCCGCTGTGTCACCATCACGGCGGGGCGGGCGATCAACACCCGCGCCGAGCGGCGCGGCAAAATCACTGAACTGCTGGTGCTGAACTGGGACGCCGAGATGGCCCCTGCTGGCGATATGCGCGACGCCAGCTAACAGACCAATCGTCCCCCTGACACGCGCTGATGGTCCTTCATTGCTACCCTGACAAGGATTTGTCATCATCTCCCTGACACTGGTTTCTCCCCCTTCCTGACAACACCAGCTACAAGCATCGCGTATGATCAGAATGCATCCGCGATGAGGCGGTTTATCTGCACGCACTGCTGGCGTGCTGCCGCTATCACGCTGGAGGAGAACACCATGAACCTCATGTATGGTCGCGTTCTGATGGGGACGTCGCTGGGATTGCACATCATCTTGGCGGTCATCGGAATGGCCCTGCCCCTGTATATCTCCCTCGCCGAAGGCATCGGCATTTGGAAGAAGAACGACGCCCTCCGGCTGTTGGCACGGCGCTGGACGTCGGCCTTCGTCATCCTCTTCGCGGTCGGCGCGGCCACGGGGATGATTGTTGGCATCGAACTGTCGCTGCTGTGGCCAAATTTCATGACGGTGGCGGGGCAAGCCATCGCGTTGCCCTTCGCGGTGGAAACGTTCGCCTTCTTCTTCGAGGCGATCTTTCTGGGGCTCTATGTCTATGGTTGGGATCGTTTCAAGAATCCGGTGCTGCACTGGCTGTGTTCGTTGCCCATCGCCATCAGCGCGGCGGCCTCGGGCTCGCTCATCACCATCGTGAACGCGTGGATGAACTCGCCCGCTGGCTTCACCCTGAAGGATGGCAAAGTGACGAACGTGCAGCCCATCGCGGCGGTGCTGAATCCAGCGACGCCCAGCGAACTGGCGCACACCGTCGTCACGGCTTATCTGGCCGTTGGCTTCATGCTGGCGGGGATCACTGCCGTCACCATGCTGCGTGAGCGACGCGGCGTCTATTATCAGCAGGCGCTGACGCTGACGATGCTGGTCGCGCTCGTCGCGGCCTGTGGGACCATCATCACGGGTGACCTTTCCGGCAAATATGTTGCGCAGTATCAGCCTGCCAAACTCGCTGCGATGGAAGCGCTCTATCAGACGCAGACCAGCGCGCCGGAGATCATCGGCGGCGTGGTCGACTCGGCACACCACACGGTGCATGGCGGCATCGAGATCCCGTTCTTCCTCAGCTTTCTGGCGACGGGCGATGTGCATGGCAAAGTTGTGGGGCTCGATGACATCGCGGCGGCAGAGCGGCCCCCGATCATCATCCACTATATGTTCGACGCGATGGTTGGCGCGGGGATGCTGATGTTCACCGTCGCAGCGGCCTATGCGCTGGCCCTGTGGCGCCGCCCGCGTTGGGCGACCAACACGTGGATGTTGCGCGCCATCGCCATCTCGCTGCCGATGGGCTTCCTCGCCATTGAGGCCGGCTGGGAAGTCACCGAGAT
>JACDGC010000293.1 GCA_013815535.1 Ktedonobacterales bacterium | reverse complement strand
CCGCCCACCCAATCGCCTGCGGAAGCGGTGCCACCGCTGGTGGAGGTTGGCGTGCCCGAGACGATCACGGCTGGGTGAAAGGATATCAACTGGCATATGACAACGGCGAGCGGGTTGACCCGCTCGCCGTTGGTGTCGCTATCCCAGTTCGGTGCGGCGGGCACGCAGTTTGCCGAGCGTCTCTTCCTGGGCAGCCAGGCGGTCGCGCTCGGTCTGGACGATATCAGCCTTCGCACGGCTGACGAATTGCTCATTCGCCAACTTGGCGCGGGTGCGTTCGGCGTCCTCGGTGGCCTTGATGATGGCGTCATCTAGGCGCTTGCGCTCTTTGGTGAGATCGACCAAGCCTTCCAACGGCAGATAGATCTCGATGTCCTCCACCAGCAGCGTGATAGCCCCCTCGGGCTTCTTCGCCAGTTTCGCGAGCACCTCGGGGGGATTGGTCGTCGCCAGGCGCTCGATGATGGTGGATTGCTCACGCAGCAGTTTGGCACGCGTGCCGCCCACCATGATCACGTGAATCTTGCGTCCTTTCTCGACATCGAACGATTGTCGGGCATCACGAATCCGGCTGATGCTCTCTTTGAGCAGCGCGAAGTCGGCCTCGGCTTTGTCGTCCATCTGGCGTTGCTCCGCCGTGGGCCAGCGCGCGATGATCAGCGCTGGTCGCGGCATCAGCGCCGGGCGCTCAGGCGCGGTTGGCACTGCCTGGTCGCCCTCGGCGTGTTGGCTTGCCCCTTGCCCGATGAGGTATTGCCACAACTCCTCGGTGACGTAGGGCATGAAGGGATGCAGCAGTCGCAGGGCGCGGTCCAACACGCCGCGCAGGATGGCCGCCGTGGTCGTTCGTGCGGGGGTGGCACCCTCGCCCGCCATCTGGCCCTTGCTGACCTCAAGATACCAGTCGCAGAAATCCGACCAGAGGAAGTCATAGATCTGTCGCCCGGCCTCGCCAAACTGGTAGGCCTCGATCAATTGCGTCACGTCCTCTGTCAGCCGTTGCGCGCGCGAGATGATCCACTTATCCGCCAGGGTGCGGGGCTTGATGTCCTCCAACGGCGTCAGCGGTCCGGCGAAGTCGGCGGTGGTCATCAGGACAAAGCGTCCAGCATTCCAGATTTTGTTGGCGAAATTGCGATTACCCACGATGCGATTCGGCGACAGCTTGATGTCATTGCCTGGTGTCGAGATGGTGACCAGGGTGAAACGCAGGGCATCCGCGCCATAGAGATCCACCGTTTCGATGGGGTCTAGCCCGTTCTTCAATGATTTGCTGACCTTGCGGCCCTGCTCGTCGCGGATGAGGCCGTGCAGATAGACGGTGTGGAAGGGTAGCGAGCCGGTGAAGTGCAGGCCCGCCATCACCATCCGCGCGACCCAGAAGAAGATGATGTCATAGCCCGTCTCCATGACGCTCGTCGGGTAATAGGCCGCCATGTCGGGGGTATTGTCTGGCCAGCCGAGCGTGCTGAAGGGCCACAACCACGAACTGAACCACGTATCCAGCACGTCCGGGTCTTGCGCCAGATCGCTGCTGCCGCAGTTGGGGCAGGCATCTGGGTCGGTCTTGCTGACGGTGGTGGCCGAACAATTGGCGCAGTACCACGCGGGGATGCGGTGGCCCCACCACAATTGGCGCGAGATGTTCCAGTCGCGGATGTTGGTCAGCCAATTCGTATAGATTTTGTCGAAACGCTCAGGCACGAAATGCAATTGCCCATAGCGCAGCGCGTTCAGCGCGGGCGTCGCCAGCGGCTGCATCTTGACGAACCACTGCTTCGAGATCAACGGCTCGATGATGGCATCGCACCGCTCACAATGCCCGATGGGGATGGTGTAGTCATCTTGCTTGATGATGCGCCCCGCCGCTTCGAGATCGGCCAGCACGCGTGCCCGCGCCTCGTAGCGGTCGAGCCCGGCATATTTGCCCGCGTGTTCGGTCATCTTGGCGTCGAAGCCAATCACCTGAATCTGTGGCAAGGCGTGGCGCTGGCCAATTTCGAAGTCCGTGGCATCGTGGGCGGGGGTGACCTTGACCGCCCCCGTGCCAAAGCTCATCTCCACGGCCTCATCCGCGACGATGGGGATGAGGCGCCCCATCAGCGGCAACACGACGTTGCGGTCGATCCAGTCGCGATAGCGCTCATCCTGGGGATGAACAGCGATGGCGGTGTCGCCCAACATCGTTTCGGGGCGTGTGGTGGCGACGACGATCAGATGGCCTTGCGGCGGATCGCCCTCTTGCGGGTCCAAGGGATAGCTGATGTAGGTCAGCTTGCCCGGCGTGTCTTGGTTGATGACTTCCAGATCTGAGATGGCGCTCATGTCGTGGGGGCACCAGTTGATGATGCGCTCACCGCGATAGATCAGTCCTTCGTCATAGAGCGTGACGAAGACTTCGCGGACGGCGCGCGACAAGCCGTCATCCAGCGTGAAGCGCTCGCGCGACCAATCCACCGATGAGCCGAAGCGGCGCATCTGTGCCTGAATGCGCTGCTTATGGATGCCAACCCATTTCCAAATTTCTTCGGTGAAGGCGTCGCGTCCGAGTTTGTGGCGGTTGGTGCCCTCGGCGGCGAGGTGGCGCTCGACGACGGCCTGGGTGGCGATGCCCGCGTGGTCTTCGCCAGGCACCCACAGCGTGGGGTCGCCGCGCATCCGATGATAGCGGATCATGATGTCTTCGAGGGTGGCGGTGAGCATGTGGCCCATGTGCAGCACGCCCGTGACATTTGGCGGTGGCAAGCTGATGGTGAAAGGCTTCTTGCTGGGGTCGGGGCGTGGCTTGAAGTAGCCGCCCTCTTCCCAAAACTGATAGAGGCGTTGTTCGACGCTGCCTGGCTCATAGCCCTTGGGGAGTTCGGGCGGCGTGCGTGGTTCGGTCGCAGTCATGGTGTGGGTACCTCCGCATGTGGCGAGCAACCGTGCTCACAACAAATACGCCCAGCTCACTCAAGGGCGAGCTGGGCCGTCGCGGTACCACCTTGTTTGCAGCCCTGATGTGAAGGTATGGCCATCAAGTGGCTGCCTCAGCGCGCGTAACGAGCGCGGAACGCCTGCACCTACACCATCGCGGGTCAGTTCAGGGGATGTCGTGGGTCACGTTCACCGCGCGCCAATGAGGCTGGCTTGCACCCGATGGCCTGCCCTCGCTGCCACAGCGCTGCGACTACTCTTCCCACGTCTCGTAGATATGCGATTATTCGCAGTATATGACGTGCGCGGCATGGTTGTCAATCTTGGTGGTCAGGGGGTGGCTGCTGATGGGCGGCGTCTGGGGACGGCACTTACGGAAGCAACGCCATTCAGCAGCGCGCAAAGTGGCTAATGTGCCATCGCGTGGCCCCCTGCGCGGTGGTGGTGAGGTTGCCTGTTGGCATGGAACATGTGACTATGCTCATGACAAGATTAGCTGAATATGGCATACTAAAAGCTGTGGATGCCAGCTACCCTGAGCAAGGGTGACAGGTAGCGCGACGGCGATGAAGACCAAAAGGGGATTTCGGTAATGGATGTGGGTTATTTCCTCCTCTGCATGCTGGGGGGAGCGTTCATCTTGTTGGTGCCTTGGTCCGGCATCATGTTGCTGATGGTGCGTGGCCAGGGCAAGAGCCAGGCCGAGCGCGACGCGCAAACCGCCAAGCAGGCGGCAGAACACCCCGCTGTGGCTGGCGCGCTGGCAGAGGATACCCGCCAGAACCCGACCAAGTAGGGGGGATTCCCTCACATTCTGGAGGAACCACGCGGTTTGCCCGTTGGCAAGTCGCGTGGTTTTCTGTTATGCTGGTGCCAGGATCGCGTTCGCGATTTCAGCAATGGGGCTGCGTGCCCGCGAAAGGAACCAGCCAATGGCCCAGAAAACACCACCCGAGGTTGCGAAATATGCCCTGCTCGCTACCGTTTGGGGATTCATTGCCATCTTAGCCTTTATCTTCTTGCCGTGGGTCGTCGATAACGCCCAAAAGTCTTTCACTGGGTTTGCCTACATTCAGGAGGTCGGCTCGAAGGGGCTGGGCGCGATTCAGGGGAATGCCGCGTCATCACTGAGCGACCCCACCGCGCTGGGCTTTTTGCTGTTGATCCTGTTCACCCCGTTGGCGGCGATTTTGGCGATTGGCTTGAGCATCGCCGTGAACGTTGGCACCCCCACCCGCCGCTTGATCGTGGGCGAGATGGTCGCTGCCGCGCTTGGGGTGGTGGGCACGCTGGTGATGTTCATCCCCAACGTGGCCCAGAACAGCGACAATCAGCGCAACTTCGCTATCGCGGGCCTCATCGTCATCCTGTCGACGGTCATCTCGCAGTTGCAAAGGCAATTGCGGCAATTCTTTCAGAGCCAGCCGACCCTGGCCAGCATCGTCTTGATCGGCCTGATCTACCTGTCGGTGGTGCTGGCCAACTACGCTTCATTTGCTCAGATCGTCGTGAAGCAGAGCGGCATCTGGCTGGCCCTCGTGGCCTTCTTGCTGATGTTCTATGGTGGCACCAAGATGATCCGCGAGGCCCGCAAAGCGCGGCGCGGCAAATAGCGCGTGGCGTGGTGCTGATGTGCGGCGGGGCGGTGGTTTGCAAGCCACCGCCCCGCTTATTTGCTGCGCCCCACCAACGGTCATTCGGGCAGCGCTTCCGCGACCCAGGCGCCCTGGCGCAGCACCCACACTTCGCGATAGCCTGCGGCGCGCAATTGGGCGATGGCCTGGGGATGCCCAGCCTGGAGCGGTGTCGGCTGGTGGGCATCGGTGTTGATGGTCATGCGGATGCCCAACTCGTGGCAGCGGCTGGTGATCCAGGGGCTGGGAAAGGGCGCGCCCGTGCGCGTGCGCCAGCCCGCCGTGTTGAGCTCCACGATGGTGCCAGCCTCGGCATAGGCGCTCAACGCGCCCTCCACCAGTTCACGATACCAGGGGGCGTCTTCGCTGAAATATTGGTTATCGTAATTGAAGCGTTTGATGCGGTCCATATGCCCGACGATGGCGATGCCTGGGATGAAGTGCGGCACGGTGCGCGCGATGGCATAGAAATCCTCGGCCAATCGGCGAAAATCGCCCTCATACCAGTCGTTTAGCCCTGCCGCGAAATGGTCGGGGCCAGCATCGAACTCCCACGGGTCGCCCGTGTGGGGATCAGTGCCCACGAAATGGACGGAGCCGATGAAATAGTCGAAGCCCTTGGTGAGGATCGTCCCGGCAAAATAGGTCTCGATGCCTGGGATGACATCGACCTCGGTCCCCAGGGCGATGGCGATCTGCCCTGCGTGGGCGGCTTGCAGGCGGCGCACCTCCGCCACATACGCATCGAGCTTTTCTGGCCGCAGGGCATAGCCATTGGCAAAAGGAACGGGCGCGTGGCTGCTGATGCCAAGCGAGGTCATGCCCTGGGCGATGGCCGCGCGCACATAGTCTTCGATCTCGCCTTGTCCGTCGCAATAGCGCGAGTGGGTGTGATAGTTCGTTGGCAGTGTCGGCCCGGTTGGTGTGGCCATAAATGGCGCGTACCCCTTTTTGCCCTCAGCATATCACGTTGTTAAGGGG
>JACDGC010000292.1:2813-5546 GCA_013815535.1 Ktedonobacterales bacterium | reverse complement strand
AGATGCACCAGACTATCAGCATAGCCATCGCCTTACTCCTCGCCGTCTTTCTCGTCGCCATAGCGTTCGGTGTACGTGTCTTTCAGGTCGCGCGCCACCTCGGGCGGCAGATCGGCTGCATCCACCCACACATGATGTTCTTCGCGGTGCCCGCCCACGCCCGCGAACCCGGTGGACTCCCGCCAGCGCAGCACGATGGCGAATTCCTCCCCGTCGAACTCCACGGTGGCCTCAAAATCGCGGCTGACCGGCATGGCTCAGTCCTCCTCGGGCGACGCCGCAACGAGGGTGCGCACCCGCTGTTCCGCTCGGCGCGTGTCCTGGTACGCCATCAACCCCAACACCCCCATCATGATCCCAGCGGTGCAGGCTACCCAGGCCAGCGCCATAAGCCAGATCGGGGGATGTGCTGTCGGGGCCATGAGCGGATTGGTGAGGAACAGGATGGCGAGCATAAGGCCCATACCCGGGATCTCCCAGACCGCCAGCTGGCCCCGTGCGCGCAAATGACGGCCCAGCAGAACCGCCAGGCCGATAGTAGCGGCGGTGGCCGCCCCCGACCCAAACAGGATGATGCCCAGCGACCAGGGAGCCAGCACTGGCAGGAACGCGATGGCGCGCAGCACCAGGGCTGCCGCACCCAGCATGAGCCAGCGACGCACAGCGCGTTGCACGAAATAGATGTGCATGCGAATGAAACTCCTTCTCGTGTTCCGGGGCCACGGCTGAGTTGGCCCGATTTGTGCCCTTTTTCTCGGAGGAGGTGCGGGCATGAATGACGACCTTTTATCGTGGGAAGCGGCCGACAAAGAGCGGGAAAACCGGGCTATTCTCCAGTGCGCCCGCTCGCTCGACCGACTCAACACGACCTTGACTCAACGGGCATGGGATTGGGGCTTCGTGCCGGACAACCTCCGATTGTTTCCCACGGTGCCAGGACGGGTGACGTGTGGACCAGCTGAGATGATCATGCTGCGGCATCTCGGTCTCATCGGCGACGATCCGCCCGAAATTCTGCCGTTCACCCCCTTCAAGGCAACTGACTGAGGACGTGCTGTACCGACCGTGCGGCGGCTTCCACCTCCTCAATCGCGGCATTGATGCTGGTGGCCTGCTCGGCGAGCGATCCCGCCAGGCTGCCAGAACGATAGGCGTCGACGCGCCCAGCAAGCGTCCAAATGGCGCGGTCTAACCAGCCATAGTTCGGCTGCTGAGTTTGCGGAATCTGGTGGCGCGCCAGGGCTGCCGCGAGGTGGTCCAAGAGTCCGCGTGCAACTCGCAGCGTTTCATCCGCGAGGATCGTGAGCGGGCCAATCGGATCGGGAGCCATTGGTGGTGTTCCCCCTTGGTGCGTGATTGTTATTAGGAATGGGCGGCAGCGATGACGCTGCCGAGAACGGTGGCGAGCACTGCGGGCACCGGCACGACTATGGGGCGGCCGATCCGCCGAAAAAACAGGTGCGACAGATCACGCGGTCGGGGGTGATTTGGATGTCCAATCGCCCACACTGGACGCAGGTGATGACCGGCGCGCGGCTCATGCCGTAAAGGCCCAGCACTGCCGCATGGCAAGAGCAACAGAGCGTGGCGGGCCGCCCCGTTGGAAGAATCACGGCCGCCACCGTGAGGGAGGCTGGGGGATGCCCACAGAAATCACAGGACGTGGTGGGCATCCCTGCTTCGACCCATTGCCGCCATTCCACTGGGGACCAACGGGAGTCGCTGCGCCCTGGCAGCGGGCGCTCGATGATGAAGCTCAGCGGTCCCCCACCGGTAAAGTCCTCGGTCAGGGGTCCCTTGGTATACACCTCGATGAGCGGGCCGCCCGCCTGAGCTTCCTGCACCAATTGCTCACGCGCCACGCCGTCGGGCAACAGGGTGCGCGGAATGGTGGCGATCTGCTCGAGCAGGGTCGGCGGCGGCGCTGGTCGTCGAAAGAAGGGCATCACAGGTGCCTCGGTGGTCCCACGCACGGGACAGGGAACAGTACGCAAGAGGAAGAGCAGCGCTAAACGCCTTGATAGATGCTCGGCTTGAGCACCCCGATGTAGGGCAAGCCGCGGTACGCCTCGGCGTAATCGAGGCCATACCCCACCACGAACACGGGGTCACAGGCGAAGCCCACATACTCGGCGCGGCAGAGCTGCGGCTGCTTATCAAGTAGGGCGCAGACCCGCACGCTGCGCGCACCCCACACCAGCTGGATCTGCTCGCGGAGGAAGGCGACCGTCGCGCCACTATCGATGATGTCCTCGACCAGCACCACGTCACGACCAAAGATGGTGAGTTCGGGCATCTGGGTGATACGAGGGCGGCCATTCGTCGTCGTGCCATTGCCATACGAACTAACGCCGACGACATCGAGGTGGACCGTCACCGACGGAGCGACGGCCCGGGCCAGGTCGGCCAGGAAGAGGGCCGCTCCCGCGAAGACTCCCACGAGGGTCAGGGTGCGGCCAGCATAGTCGGTGCTCAGTTGGGTCCCCAGCTCGCGCACGCGCTGCTGGATCTGGGCTTCGGTCCACACCACGCGCTCGATGTCGCGGTGGACCAGGGTAGGGGCAAACATCACCATAGCAGTGATTCCTGGGACAGTGCGCCCCATCGGGGGCGAAGGGAAGGATGATCGTTCGTCGTGCCTGGGGTTATTGCTCGTAAGCCCCCTTCTCAGGGAGCACAGGAGCAACAATACCCTGGCGGGCACAATAGTCGCGCAGCTCTTGGGGATAATCC
>JACDGC010000292.1:0-2803 GCA_013815535.1 Ktedonobacterales bacterium | reverse complement strand
GGTAAGAACACCATGCCACGCTGCCCCGTCACCCGCTGCAACAGCTCGAATGCCGCGATGTTCGCCGTCGAGCGGTCGCGCTGTGCCAGGATCTCGGCGTCACGCTCCCCCGCCAGATAGGCCAGGGCTTTGCGGGCCGCGTTGCCTGCTAGCCGGGCACGCTGCGCTTCGACCGTGGCGTGATCCCGCTGTGCATCCCCCTGCGCGTCGCACTGCTGCGCCGCCTGGCGCAGCAGCTCTTCAGCATTCGACATGGGCAACGCTCCTCTGCGGCAGCACGGGGGACCAGCCGCTTTCCGGCTCCAGGTACAGCCCATACCGCGTGTTGATCTCGGCCAAGGCGACCGCCAGGGAACCATAGGCCCGCACAAAGAGGATCCGCTCGCCAACGGTCGTCTGCGCGTCCGCCTGAGCGACGGCCACGCCGCAGCCAGCATCGGCCAACTGCCGCACCACGATGTGCAGCTGCCCCACCATCTGCTCAGCGGTCTGCTGGGACCCCAGCGATTGCGCCGCATCCAGAGCCATCGTAGGACTAGCCAGCGCGGTTGGTGCGGCGTGCGCGACGAACGCGATCGCGTCGCGCAGACTCTGCTGGGCACGCTGGCGTGCCCGCCACTCGCCCAGGTGATCCGGCGGCAGCGCCTTCAAAAGGATCACTTCCGCGCCGTATCTGACGCGCAGGATATTGGTGTTCGCCATGTCATCTTCTCGAGGTGCGCCCCACCATGCCAGGGTGGGGCGATTGGTTACACACAGGATCAGTCTTGCGCGGGCATCTGCACCGCGAGCGGGAGCCACCCCGCTTCAGCGGTCAGGTGCAGATCGAAGCGGACATTGCGGTCGCCCAGCGCCGTATCGACCGTCACGTAGGTGGCCTGATGGATCACGCGCCCGCCATCCATCGCCGGGTCATCCTGCGCCACGCTCACCCGCAAATCGTCAGCGGCGACGCAGCAGATGATGAGGTGCAGCGCCCCTACCCGTTGCTGGGCACACCCGGCCATCCCGGCAGTCAGTGCTTCGCGGAGCGGGGCGGCCAACCGGGTTTCCGCTAAAACCGCCGGTGTTTGGGCACCCGCTGGTGCCAGTGAAGAAAAAATCATTAGGTGCTTTCTGGTGCGCCCCACCCGCAGACAAGCGGGGCGACAGGTCAACATCCGTGCAGCATTACGCTGCTAGCTGGTCTTCAGCCTGCGCGATTGCCTCATCGAGCACGCATTGAGCGGTCACCATCGCCGTCAGCGAGGCATCAACCATCTGTTCCACCCGCGCCAGCCGCAGCGCCAGCACCTGTGAGGTGGGCGTCGTTGCCCGCAGGCGTGGCAACAGGGCCACGCCATACTCGCTCAGCCACTGCAGCCGCTGCTCCACCAGGCTCCGCGCTTCTTGATACGCCGGATAAGCGCACAAGTAGAGTGCGCCAAGCGAACCGGGCGCCAGCGTCTCCTGCGCTTGGCGAATGTGCGTCATGTAGGCGACCAAACGGGCCAAAGGCAGAGCCACGATGGGCGGCAAATCGGGCAGGGCATCACGCAAGCGCGCCTCCGACCGCATCTCTGCCCGAATTTGATGCTGCTGGTGCTTCTCCGAAACTGGTACAGTCGTCATGCTGCCATCTCCTGCCAGAGTTGTCGCAGATGCTGCCGGGCACGACTGCGCCGCATTTTTGCGCTCGCAGGTTCCCCGCCAGCGCGGGACGGACCAAGGATGTTGGCCAGCACGGCTTGCTCCGCTGGCGTGAGCTGCTGCCAGATTTGGGCGAAGGCATCGGCCTCGGCCAGGCGGTCCACAAACGTCGCCGCGCCAGCATCGACGATATCAAACTCCGCGTCGCCGTCGGCCACGGCGAGGTCGGCAAAGGGAATCTGGCGGATGACCCGCCAACGGCGCAGTTCGTCGAGCGCACAGTTGGTGGCGATGCGATAGACCCAGGCTTGCGTGGTCACCTGCACGCCGGATTGGAGCGCCATAAGCGCCCGCAGGAACGTGTCCTGCGTCAGATCGGCAGCGAGGTCCGCATCACGAACGATGCGTCCAATGTGGCGGGCAATCGCGGCCTGATGGGTCTGGTAGAAGCGCTCAAAGGTCGCCAGGGTTACCAGGGTACTCATCCCACTTTCCTCCCCTTCAGCCAGGCTGCAATCTGCCACTCCGCCGCCCCCGGGTGCGCATCCAGGAAGCGCACAAGGTCCAGCCCTTCGCGGGTGGTCAAGGGACGATCCCACGCCAACTCGACCCGCTGACACGTCAGCGCCCAGGTCGGCAAGGCCCACGACCACCCCTCGCCACGGGTGAAGAGGTAGAACCGCACATCGGTGACGGCCCAGAGATGCTTGGTGCGCTCGGTGAGGAAGATGGCCACCAGGCAACTCAACACCGAGCGCGGTTGCGTGAGCAGCCGCTGGGGAGGTTGCTCCCGTACCCATTGCGCCAGTGCCGGCAAGGTGAGTTCGTTCGCCGCCTGCTGATAGACGGTGCACAGCGGATCATCCGTGGCGAGTTGACTCCAGCGGGCTGAGGCTGGTTCCGCCCGTTCACGCAACGGCATCGGCCACCTCCTCCGGCACCGTGGCCAGCGCCACCCGTAACCGCTGCACGAGGCCCACGGGAATCGTGGCGGGGACGCGATCCAGCGCGTCCGCGAGCAGCGCACGGTGCGCCGGCGACATATCACTGAGATCCTGGTCAGCTAGTTCGAGCAACAACACCAACAGGCGCGCCTGCACCATGGACTGCGCTTCGCTGAGCACGAGGCGCCGTTCGGCGGCGGATAACACTCCCATTACCACTCCTCCTCTAC
>JACDGC010000291.1 GCA_013815535.1 Ktedonobacterales bacterium | reverse complement strand
GGCAGGTTATTGACCGCCGCCGCCAGCAGCGCCGCCAGCCCCCCCGCCGCGAGCGTGCCACCCGTGCCCGCGCCAGACGCGACAGCATGCTGCCAGGGATGGGTGACGAACCCCAACACGCCCGCATCATAAGCCGCGTTGATGACGACGAACATCCCCAACGCATAGATGAGGATGCTCCAGGGGGCGTGCGCTACCAGTGCCCGCACATCCCCCAAGCCATAGGCACGCACGACCAGCACCATGATGAGGGCCGCACAGCCCGCGATGAGCGACACCGGCAAGTGAAGTTGCCCGCCAACGCTGTAGCCGACGATCAAAAAGGCCAGCGCGCCCCAGCCCCACCAAAAGACGACGCGATTGTGGATGGCGGTCGCGGGCTCATCCAGCGCACTGGCGTCATAGGGGTGCGCGATGGTGCGCCGAAAGCGCCACGCGAAGGCCGCCCCACCCGCGATGAAGGCCGCCAACGACGGCAGCGCCATCCATTTGGCAACGGTGAGGAAGCTGAGGTGATTGGCATCCGCAATGATGATGTTCGTCAAATTGCTGGGGATGAAGATGCCGCTTAGCGCGTCAGCGAAGAAGCCCGCCGCGAAGAGAAACGCCAACCCTTTATCTTTGGGGTAGATACGCAACATGAGGCGCGCATAGATGGGGGTGAGCATCAACACCGCGCCATCATTCGCCAGCAGGGCGGTGACACCCGTCGTCAGCAGCAAGACGAGGCCATAGAGCCGCCAGCCCGAGCCACGCGCGCACCGCGCCAGCACGAGCGCGGCCCAGTTGAAAAAGCCGTTGCGATCGAGCGCCTCGGAGAGCAAGAAGAGCGCGATGAGGGTCGCGGCGGCATCCCACACATCGCCGAAGAGTTGCCCCAGTTGGGCGAAAGAGAGCAAGCCCACGAGCACGACCAGCACCGCCCCCACGCCAGCGGGCCAGGCCACGTCCAGGCCGCGCGGACGCAGGATGATAAGGGCGATGACGGTGACCAAAATGACAGCAGCGATAATCATAGCATCCTGGCACTTGCATCTCGCATGCCAATCGTTTATGCCGCGATGTCAGCCGCACGCATCAACGATTAATGAAGGTGCTCCAATAGTCGTGCGTCCCCAAGATGATGCCGCCAATGACCAGCAGCAGCGCCGCGATCACCAGCATCGATGTCCCCGGAAAGCTGCGCGGGGGCTTCGTGCGCACGCTGCGCTGCCGGGGTGGGGTGCCCATGCTCGCGCCCGGCAACGAGCCGTTCGCCCCATAGCCATTGGGAGCCGAGCTATTCGGCGAGGGTTCGGGCAGTCGATTGCGGGGGCGGTCGATGGCCTTGCGGGCGAGGCGACGCGGCATACTCTGCGGCACGGGCTGAGGCCGTAACAGAGTGGGGGCCAGTTCGATGCCCGGGGGCATCGGCGGCGCAGGGGGGGGATACCCCGACTGTGCTGATGGATAGATGGATTGCGCGGGGGGCGCTGATGGGTAGCCTGGGCGCAGGGTGCCCGAGGCAAGGGGCGCGCTCATGTGCATCTGCGCGGCCAGCGGGGCGCTCCGTTGGATCGCCAACCCTAACGCGCCGCTCATGTCGCGCATATTGGCATAGCGGTCGCCGGGGCGAATGGCCAGCGCCCGCACGATCACGGCTTCGACCTGGGGCGACAGACGTGGATTCAGCTTGCGAGGCGCGATGAGGGGGTGGTCGAGGGCCGCCCGCTCCACCGCCGAGGTGGGGACCTGCCCAGTGAGCAGATGATACATCGTCGCGCCCAGCGAATAAATGTCGGAGTGCGGCCCAGTCGTGCCCTTGCCCGCGTACTGCTCGGGCGGGGCATACCCCTCCGTGCCAGCCTTGCGGATGAAGGTGTCGGTGCGATTGTCGCCCTCGCCCAACCACTCTTTGGCAATGCCAAGGTCCACCAAAGCGGGGCGACCATTGGGGGTGACGATGATGTTGGCGGGCTTCACGTCGCGATGAATGATGGGGGGGGTTTGCGCATGCAAATATGCGAGGGCATCACAGATCGGCTGAATCCACCGCACGACATCAAGCTCACCCAGGGGGCGATGGCTATTGCGAATGAGCTTATATTCCAGATTTTCGCCGGAGATGAAATCCATCACCAGATAGAGACGGTCATTCCACTCGAAATAATCCCGCGTGTGGGGGATGTTGGGGTGCGCCAACTGGGCCAGCCAGCGTGCCTCGGCCTCGAACTGCTTGCGGGCACCCTCGGAAAGATCGAAGGTTTCTTTCAGCGCGAAAAATGTGTTGGGCACGCGAATATCCCGAATCTGATAGACCGTTCCCAGGCCGCCCTGCCCCACGACCGCAACGATATTATAGCGGTCGATGAGATGCGTTCCCACCGACAGTGTGGGTGGTCGATTGATAGCCATTGGCGAACATCGCTCCCTTCCCCCAGCTTGGCTCCCCACTTGCCTCTTTCTTCGCATGATAGCAAAAATGAGACATTCCGTCAATCGTTGTCGCCCAAATGCCGCACGCTGCTCGACGATAATCCCTTCTCTTATCGACTATGAATCGAATTTCCCCAATGGATCATAGGGATGCAGCGGCTGAGTGTCGCAACGGGACGCGGGGGGGACGCTTATGCATCGAGATCAGGTGGCGGTGCGGGCGCAGGTGTGGCACGGCGGCCCAGACGCCGCGTGGTGGGCGGCATCTCGCGCAGCCGATTGACCGTGAGTGGCAGCAAGAGAAGGCACCGAGCACTCAATCGGCCACATGCGTTATACTGAGGAAGATACGCACACAGGAGGGCACACCATGAAGGGGACGCTGGCATCCGTACAGGTAGGGCAGCCGCAGCACTATGGCACCGAGGGAGCGCCTGCCAAACTTGATCAACCCTGGCACACCTCATTCTTTCGCGCGCCCAGCGCGGAGCCACGCTGGCTTTTCACCACCCATCTCGAGGGCAATGAGCAGGCCGACAAACGGAACCACGGCACATTAGACCAAGCAGTGTTGCTCTATGCGGCAGCGAATTATGAGCTGTGGCAGGCTGAACTGGGGCGCGACGACATGGGCGCGGGCGGCTTCGGCGAAAATTTCACCGTCACGGAACTGAGCGAGGCAACGGTGTGCATAGGCGACATCTATGCCATTGGTGACGCCGTGATTGAGGTGACGGGGCCACGCTATCCTTGCTGGAAGATCAGCCAGCGCTGGGGCATCGCGGACCTGACGGACCGGGTGGCCGCCACGGGCCGCACAGGCTGGTATGCACAGGTGCGGCACGAAGGGCAGATCGCCCCCGGGGCCGCCATCACGCTCGTCGAGCGCCCCTATGCTGACATCACCATCGGCGCGATCAACGCCTGTGCTCATGGCCACAATCGTGATCGTGACCAAGTGCGCACGCTCATGGCCAGCCCCGCGTTGGACGATTTTTGGCGCAATGTCATCGCACGGCAACTGCGCTCGGCCACGGCAACCAGCCCAGAAACATGACTGGCGGGCGATGAGGTTGGGGCGCATCCAGCCCCATCGCCGTCGCGCTGCCTAGCCGGGGTGATGGCCCGTTTCATCGCCAACCGTCCGTGGGTCGATCTTTTCGACGGCAGCCTGCACGTCTTCTTTGGGCGCGCGGATTTGCGCGGCAATCGCCGCACCCGTCGTCTGCGCCTGCTGGCTATGCGGGGCGGATTTGTGATAGCCAACCAGTTCATCGTGCTTATAGAGCAGATAGATGGCTCCATCATCAGCGGCACCAACCGCCGCAAGCGGCACTTCGATCTCTTTTTCAGCAGCCAACAGACCGCGACGAATCACGAGCACCCCCGGCACAGCACGGTCAGCGACAACACCCATCTTATGCCCCTCCGGATCGTAAATGGGGGTGCCAGGGATGCGTAGCTTCGCGGCCAGGTTGGCGTCGTTCTGCACCTGGGGTGGTAACTCGTTTGGGTTGGTTATGAATGGCTCAGACATGATTGACCTCCTTTTTCGGATGCTCTCCGCAAATCAGGCACCAACCACGCGCGCCGCACCATTGGTCGCCACCCGGTGAGATAGGACTGTGGGACAATCGCTGGGCCATTGCGCTATAATAGGAGGACATCACTTCACATCGACATGCGGGGGCAGCGTGCCCGTGCGCGCACCCACGCAGAAGGAATATTTCCCATGGCAGCGCAAGAACCGTTGATGAACCCCGCGCGTCGCCCTTGGTCGGTCGCGCTCAGCGAACCCGAAAGCTGGATCAGCATCGCCAAATGGGGGGCGATCACCGGCGTGGGCTATTTCGCTTTCGCCAATTTAATGAATATGCTGGTGAACGTCCTGACCGGCGGCCAGGGCAATCTGACGGAAAACCTCGTCTTCGCCATCCCCGCGTGTGGGGGCATCTTCGCCCTGGTCTTTGCCCTCTATACCTCTGGCTACCTGGCAGCCAAGGAGCGCACACACGTCGCCCCAGGGGTGCTCAGCACCGTCTTCATGTTGGCGCTCGCACAGGTGCTGGGACGGATCTTCACCGTGCAGGTGCAGGGTGCCAAGCCCGCCACCACCTCCACGCTGGGCACCGCCATCGTCTCACTCATCCTGGCGCTGGCCTTCGGACTCGGCATTGGCTATATGGGCGCGTTTTATGGCGTCAAGAATAAATTGAAAGCAGTCGCCAAGGTTCGTTAAAGGTCAGCCATAACTCAGCCAATTTGGGTTAGCGCGTGTATTCATAAAAGGAGCGATCATCTGACGGCACACGACGCGGAAGATGCACAACTCGTCGCCCGCCTGGCACAAGGTGACGAAAGCGTGCTCGAACCGCTTTATGATCGCTACGGCGGCAGCATCTACGCCCTGGCACTGCGCATCGTCCACGACACCACCACGGCAGAAGAGGTGGTGCAAGAGGTCTTTGTGCGTTTGTGGCGCAACGCGGCGAGCTTCGCCGCCGAGCGGGGCAGCGTGCAGGCGTGGCTGCTGCGCATCACCCACAATCTGGCGTTGAATGAGGTGCGCCGCCGTCAAAGCCGCCCCGTCGCCGACGAACACTTCGACTGGGCCGTGGAAGGCGAACAACTGATGGACCCCTACGCAGATGCAGAGCCCGCGCGGGCGCTGTGGCTGCGCGAGCGCAGCCAGGCGATTCGCCGGGCATTGACAAAGCTCCCCGAACCGCAGCGCCGCGCCATCGGCCTCGCGTTCTTTGGAGGGCTATCGCAGGCGGAGGTGGCAGCGGCAGTGGGCGATCCGCTGGGAACGGTGAAGAGCCGCATCCGGGTGGGCATGCAACGGCTGCGTGAATTATTAGCCGAAGAGGGCATCGATCTTGAATCGCTCGACGATCTTGTATGAAAGTTTGTGAACCGATATGGTGAATCCGGAAAATCGTCACATCGATGACCTGCTCGATGCTTATGCTCTTGGCGCGCTTGAACCCTATGAGGTCGCTGAGGTAGAAGCTCACCTGGAAGGGTGCGCGAGTTGCCGCCAAAGCGCCGCCCGCGCGCGGGCCACCGCCCAGCACCTCTTGCTGGCCGCGCCAGCCGTCCAGCCCCCCGCCGCATTACGCGCCAAGGTGTTGGCACGCGTCCACGCGGTCGCCGCCCAAGAGCAGGCCCGCAC
>JACDGC010000290.1 GCA_013815535.1 Ktedonobacterales bacterium | reverse complement strand
TTCGTAGCATGGCTGCATCTCGTCGTTTCAGAAAACCCGACTGCTGTTACAAAAAAATATAGCGCAAGGCGTGCCGTTCGGCCAAGGACGGAACGGTGAGCAAGAGAGCATGGCGGTGGAGAGCAGCGTGAAAAGGAGTCGCGCCGCTCTCGTTGAGAGGGATGCCTAACTGGCGCTCTCGCGGAACTTTTGCGATTGCGCGGCATGGCGGAGCTTCGCCAATGCCACCATCTCAAGTTGGCGCACCCGTTCGCGCGAAATGCCTAACTCTTTCCCGACTTCCAACAAGGTGCGGCTGCGGCCATCGCCGATGCCATAGCGCAAGCGCACGACATCACGTTCGCGCTGGGTCAGGTTCGACAGCGCCCGATGCAGTTCCTCACCCAACAGGTGCTGCGAAGCGATGTCTGCCGGGGCCAGCGTGCCGGGATCTTCAAGGGTGTCTGAGAGCGAAAGGCGGTTGTCGACATCCGAGGGTGCGTCGAGCGAGACGGGCTGCTCGGTGACGTGCAACAGATCGTCCACCTCTTCGATGGGCATGTTGGCGGCCTCGGCGATTTGCGCGGGGAGCGGATCTTGCCCGCTTTCCTGGCTGATCTGGGCGGCGACACGGCGCACCTTGCGCAGCCGCGTGGCGACATGTTCGGGCAGGTGGATCAGACGTGACTGTTCGCCCGCCGCACGGCTGATGGCCTGACGAATCCACCACGTCGCGTAGGTGCCAAAGTGGCAGCCGCGCTTCCAGTCGAACTTCTCGGCGGCGCGCATCAGGCCCAGATTGCCCTCTTGGATGAGATCGATCAGGGGGACGCCACTGTTCGTGTAGCGCCGCGCGATGGCGATGACCAAGCGCAGGTTCGCTTCGACAAGACGCCGCCGGGCGCGGATGTCGCCACCAGCGGAGCGTTTCGCCAACTTCAGCTCTTCGGCGTGCGACAAGAGCGACAGGCCCCGGATGTCGTGCAGATAGCTTTGGAAGGCGTCTTCGCTGCCCTCCGCGCCACCATAGGACCCCGCGCCACTGCCAAACAGGGCGTCGGCTTCCTCGGGGGTCAACTCTTCGAGTTCAGTGCTGAGGTCGATGGTTTCTTGTTCGTTATACGCTTCCTCGCCACTTTCCACGACAACTTCCACAACCTCGACTTCGGGTTGCTGAAACTTTTCGCCCGCCGTGGTGTTCGCAATGAGGAAAGGGATGGTTGCATCCGTTGCTTCATCGGGGCGCGCCAACAGGGTGGTGCGGCCTTCGTGATTCGCCATTGTGGTTCTCCTTTTCCTGGTCCTCAATGTGGGGCCAGAACCAC
This sequence comes from Ktedonobacterales bacterium, assembly GCA_013815535.1. Classification (GTDB taxonomy): domain Bacteria; phylum Chloroflexota; class Ktedonobacteria; order Ktedonobacterales; family JACDGC01; genus JACDGC01. The sequence continues at coordinate 4,325 of JACDGC010000290.1, read as the reverse complement.
CGTGTGCATGCACACGCTTGACAGATGCGCCCCTTTATTCATCGGCGGAAAGAACATTTTTCCGCATGATGTGGGTCTCTGTCCATTAGTATACCAAATGAAGTATTGGGATGCTATCGGGTAACCACCTGAATTTTCTTTCAGGTGCCATAGTTGTCTGATGAACATCTGCGCATGTGGTGTACCAATATATGAGACGCGGTTGCCCAGGTAATCGGGTCACACCTCTGCCATAAACCATATTCCCCCCTCTTACTCATAAGATCATACGCAAGGGGGATACGAAAAGTTGTATGAAGATGTAAAGAAAGGGCAAACCATCGGAGCGACGGTGGATGTGAGCAAGCGCGACGCTGGCAACCGGGGGCCAGCCCGCGAACGCGCGTCCAGGGACATGCCCGCCGCGAAAGCCGCCTGCGTGGGCTAAGGTGCGATCACTGCTCCCCTCATCTGAGGAAATGCATGCGAACGAGTCAGAATAAGTGCCCGTCAGATGGACTTATGGGTCGGAGACTCTAGGCAAGCCCTTCGCCCTATGCTACACTCGTGAGGGTCGCGGAGCGCGGCCACGACATTTGCAGACGCACGGTGGAGGCGAGCATGCGACAGGCGCAGGCACCAATCGGCAGCGGCACGCAGTGGGGCGGTCGCGCATCTTGGGGCAGAATCAATCGGCGACATTTCATCGTCGTCGGCGTCCTGGCGGCGCTCATCGGGGTCGTCGCGGCCATCCAAGGCACAGCCAATGTGACCAGTGCCTTTGGGCAAAACGGATCGGATCAACTGGCCTTTTTCTTTCCGGCGGCGCAGCGCATCCTCGATGGGCATCCCTTCACCATCTATGCCGTACGGGCCTTTGGCGACTATCCGAATTACAATCCGCCTCTCGCAACAATCATGATGACACCCTTATTAGCCATCGGCCAGATCGTGTTGCCCGGCGCGGGAACCTGTGTGGATACAGGCTATAACAGCGAAAATTGTCGGTCGCTGCTGGGCTTCGTCGGGTTGGGCTTCGTGCCCTTCGTGCTGCTGCTGGGCGCGGCGGCACTGGGCGCGCTGCGGTGGTTGCACGCGACCATGAGCCAGGGTCAGGCCCTGGTGGCCTATGGCTTGATCGTGCTGTCACCCCTCACTTGGCAGAACTTCACCAATTGGTGGCATTTCGAGCAACCCTTGATGCTCTTCCTCTTTGTGTTTGGCGTAGCACAGTTGCAACGCAATCAAGTGGGTTTGGCCGGAGTGCTCTTGGGGCTGGCACTGCTGACGCGCACCACTGCCGCTGTGCCGTTGATCGCGTTGCTGGTGGTGCTGGCGGCGGAGCGCGCCTGGCCGGTGCTGCTGAAACTGAGCGCCACCATCGCCATCGTCGTGGCAGTTGGCTTCGGCCCCTTCTTCATCTTCGACTATAAAGATACGGCGTATTCGCTGCTGCAATGGCGTGGGAGCGCCCCCATCGGCAACTCGATCTGGTCGATCTTCATCAATACGCCGCTGGATGGCATCGCGCGGCACCTGGACCTGCCCGTGGCAATTGTGGCCGCGAGCGTGGTGGCCTATCTGGCGGTGCAGCGCTTTGGCTTTTCGGCGCGGGGGCGCGAATTATGGGCGGTGCTCAGCATCGCGTCGCTGATGGTGCCGATGCTGAGCAAGACCAATTGGCCCTACTATTATGCTGAGCCGCTCATCTTCTTGGTGATCTGGGAGTTCGCGACGCTGCACGACGCGCCAATGGGGCTGTGGCGCTGGCCGATCCTCTCGGTGGCATACCTGAGCGTGACGGCGACGCTGAGCCAGTTCATGGGGTCGCCCAGCGCGACGGGCGGCGGGCTGGTGCTGCGGCTGATGGGGCTGCTGCAATTCGTGGTGATGGCCGCCTTTGCCTACGCCATCTGGAAACGCCAAGCCGAGATGGCCCAGCCCGCGAATGGAAACCCCAACGCGACCATTCCCCCCTACGCCGACACGCGTGGGCTGCCCGTCGTGCCATCGGGGCAGAGCCAGCGCCGCTGAGCCAGGGAATGATGCTATACTGAGGGCGAAAAAACGCCGCTCTGGCGCAACCGGTTTGGGGAGAACTATGACAGCGCCATCTCGCGCACCGCTGCACATTGCCATTGATGGTCCGGTGGCCTCGGGGAAGAGCACGGTTGGCAAAGCGGTCGCTGACCGTTTAGGCATCCTCTATGTTGACACCGGCATCACCTATCGCGCGGTCGCCCTCGTGATGCTGGAGCAAGGGCACGATCCCGCCGATGGTGCCCTTGCCGGGCAGATCGCCGAAACGTTGGATCTGCGCATAGAACCCACCACGGTGGCGGATGGGCGACAAAACACCGTGCTGCTGGGCGACCGCGACATCACGTGGGCTATTCGCACGCCAGCGGTCAATCGCATCGTGCCCATCGTGGCGGGGCATGCCCAGGTGCGCCACGCGCTGCATGTGCAGCAGCGCAGCATCGCGGCGGGGCGCAGCGTCGTCATGGTGGGGCGCGACATCACCTCGATCGTTTTGCCCACCGCGTCGGTCAAAATCTGGTTGGATGCCTCGCCAGATGAGCGCGTGCAACGCCGCGCCGCCGAGATGCATGCGCGTGACCCACACGCCATGCTGGATCTGCCAGGGCTGCGCCAATCGATCATTGACCGCGACCAGATGGACGCGCATAATATGCTGGTGACGCCCGATACGCACATCATCAACACTGATGGCAAGACGGTCGCGGACGTGGTCAGCGAGATATTGGAGGTCGTGCATGAGCAGCAATAGCCCCCAGACGGGCTTCGTCCCTGGCACGCCTGAGCGACCAGCCTTTTATGAACGCTCGCGCTTCCTGGCCAAGCTCGTGCAGGGCATCTTTTTCAAGCTGGATGTGCAGGGGCTTGAAAACATCCCCGCCGATGGGCCAGTGATGATCGTCAGCAATCATCTGAGCTTTTGGGACATTCCCTCGCTGGCGATCAGGCCACGCCGAATGCTGCACTTCATCGCCAAATCCGAATACGCCCGTAATGGCTTCATGCGCTGGCTCTTCACGAACCTGGAATCCTTCTTTGTGGATCGCGGTGAGAGCGACATGGGAGCCATCCGCAATGCGCTGGCGGTGCTCAAGGCTGGGCAGATGCTGGCGATCTATCCCGAGGGGCACCGCAGCGACGACCACGCAATGATCCCCGCGCATGACGGCTTCGCGCTGATCGCTTTCAAGGCGAATGTGCCGATCATCCCCGCCGCGACCTGGGGGTCCGAGGTCGTGGGCAAAGGAGGGCGCTTCCTCTTCGCGGCGCCAACCGTCCATGTGCGCTATGGCGCCCCCATCCACCTCATGCCCGTGGGGAAACGCGCCACCCGCGAAGAACTGACCGCCGCCACCGAGCAGGTGATGGGCGCCATCGCCGCGCAACTCCCCACGCAATATCGCGGAGTCTACGCCGAGGCGGCGCAACACAACGGCACGGGGGCAGCAGCACGCCCCACGTCAGCCACCTCTGAAAGCCAGGCGGCGCTGTGACCCATCCATCCCATTCCATGCACACGCCAGCAGGCATTGTGAACCTCGCCATGGATGGGCCGATTGGCGCGTATGCACATGAGCATAGGCATCCGGCGGGGCGGCCCTGGCTGCGCGTGGCGCTGTGGCTGAGCCTCAGTTGCTTGGCCCTGTGGGTGTTGCTGCACGGCCAGACCAATCGCTACATCGCGCCGAATGTCGCATGGACGCTGTGGCTGGCCATCATCGTCGCCGTGACATTGGCCGCGCTGGATGGCTACACCGCATGGGCACGCGGCAACCTGCCCCGGCACGCGTGGGAGCGCATGCGGCGGCAGGGCATCGGCGGCTGGCGCAATCTGGCCGATGGCATCGTCTTCTTGCCCTTCGTCACGGGCCTCATGGTCGTGCCGAGCGTGCTGGGGGCAGGGAGCATCCTGGCCAACGATGGGGTGGTGACGCTCTTGGCGGCTCCGGTGGGCACGCCAGCGACATCACAATCAGCCACCATGCTGTCGCTGTTGCAATTGCAGGATCGGTTGCACGCGGGCATGCCGTTGGCAGGCACAGCGGTGGAGGTGGTCGGCTTCGCGTTTCACCAGCCGGGTTTGCCCAGCGATGAATGGTTGCTGACGCGCTTCATCACGCCGCACTGCGTGGCTGAGGCGCAGCCCATCGCGCTGGTGGTGCGCCACGCTGGTGGGCGCGCCCCCCTGACAACACCTGGCTGCGACTGAGCGGGACGCTGACCAGCGGGGTCGTGCATGGCCGCGAGGTCGCCATCCTAGTGCCGATCTCAGAGGCCGCCATCGCCGCTCCTCATGATCCATACCT
>JACDGC010000009.1 GCA_013815535.1 Ktedonobacterales bacterium | reverse complement strand
TAAAGTGGCCGTTTGGCGAATTAGAACTTTCGACCACGATATGCTGTCACAAAACTGCCGTGAAGCGAGGAATTGTGCAGCCATGTTATCTGTCACAAGGCGGCGATTTATGTGTCGCGTCACAGTTGTCGATCTCATGGGCGATTTTCATGGCTTCGGCGAATACGCTTTCCCCGAAGCCGTAGTTTTGAGTCTCGCGGGCGAGGCGGCCCAGGAGCAGGTACATATCCCCCATCAGCAGGAGCATCGTGCTTTTCTGTCCGGGTAAAAGACTGCCGCTGGACAGGTGCCGCAGCGCCGCGATCTGGCCTTGCGCGATGGCCGTTACATATTCGATGGTGGTGCCGCGTTGCATGGATTCAAAGAGCATCCAGGCGCTAAAGTTGCTGTCGGCCAGCGTGCGGATCTCTTCGGGACTGAGATCCTGGCGGCGTGAGGTCCAGGTGGACAGCGGTGAGGCAAGGCCAAAGGGATCGGTTGCCCCAAAGACAAGCGATGCTCCCAGGATGCCTGCGCCGCCGGTGAGGAGGTCACGGCGACTCAGGGCTGGATCCTGCTGAAAGTGGACAGTCGTGGTTGGGAAGACGCGCTCGATAGGGGCGTCGAGTGCTGTGGCGATCGCTTTTTGGACATCAGTGGGGATGGAACCAATGAAGGTAGCTTGCTCATAACGAGAGAGTGCCGAACGGCTGATATGCGCGGCATCGGCGAGTTCCTCTTGCCGGACCCCTTTCGCGGTGCGGATCTCCCGTATCCGGTTGTTCGTGCTGGATGGCGTCCGCTTTGGCATCTTGCTCTCCTCGCTTATCCCGAATGCCTTGGTTGCTGTCGCCATAGTATACCATCCTTGCTAGCTCATGTGTTTCAACCCCTTCAGAATGCAACGACAAAAATGGGCAAAAGATGCACAAAACCAGGACAAAAAACGTCGGTGGCGGTCGCACGAAAGGTTAAAATACAACTGTCCCCACAAGCCTGGGGCAAACAAACGAATAGGGCATCTCGGAGCCACGACAGCGGCGAAGAAGAGGTGCTAGCGACGCGAGGGTCGTCTCCGCCGCACCACGAAGGGGGAGCGTGTGTCTATGGGACGTGTTCGCAAGGTGCAGGGGGTTATGGTGGAGCTGGTGCAAGTGGCCGAGGGCGAATTCGTCGTGGCGAAGGCGGAGCGGCTCGGGCAGGTGACGTTCTCGCGGGAGAGCGGGCATAGTCGGTGGGCCTGTGCGTGTGTGAAGTCCTAATCGGGGAAGTGCGAGCCAGTGCTGGCACATCTCCTCGGTAGTCATTCTGTCCTCAGTCATCGCCCCTCTTTGGTGGTGCAGTCGGAGGTGCAATCCCATGGACGGTCTTATGAGGCTGTGACCACCTACCTGCGATTGGCTGGTCAGCACCCTGATCCCACTTGCATCCAGGCGATTCGTGGCGAGTCTATTAGATAGCTATTACACTTGGTGCTCATGTGCTGGTCCTATGAACAGCAAAGGGATGGAAGGATGGTGAAGAAACCTTAACCTAAGGACTTTGGCTAACAACACTAAGCTGCTTACCGCCTGGAAATTGCGCGCGGGGAGCATAGCGTTTGGAGGGGCTTCTATCATTACTCGCTAACGATAGTTGCAATCTCCATGAAACTAAAGATGCAAGAGATACTTGTATTCATTGCATTGGTATGCTAACATACTTTCAAGGCTCGTTGATGAAAGGGGGTGAAGCATGCCAGAGGACGAAAAGCAGGTGACTATCGACGAGATCATTGTTGCAGTGGGTGCCAAGTACCCCAGTGTAAAACGCGCCCTTGATGAAATGAATGTCGTGGGTAAGCGCGATCTTAGCGATAGGCGTCGCATCCTCTATCCTGCGTCAGCAATCGAGAAAGTGAGGCAATGGCTTCATGAGCACAGCTGACAGAGGAATGGTCAGCATTGCCGAAATAACAATCCCATGTAGTGTGAACAAAACAAAGAGCACATCCGACTGGCCCTCGAAAACTAAGCGGATGTGCTCACAACGACTACCATCAAAGACAAACCCGAAGGTTTTGTCGAGAGGAGCCTCATATGCATACCAGTGTAGCACTAACGCTACCTGAAGGTCAAGTAGACACGCTGTCTGACTTGACGGGGAACCGCGAAGCCGTCGATCTTGCCGTATTTTGCCGAACAGATCATCGTGATCTTTGCGCTCTGCCCGATGGTGCTGGGCAGGGGCACCACGGCGGCAATCCTCCCACAGTTGTCGGGACGCCAGATCCCCGGGATGATAGCCACGACGCCAACCTTTTCTCTGAGGATGTGTTCGCTGGCGAGCGTGCCCGCTATCTGCTGGACTATGGCCAGGATGTGGTCGCACGCCTGCAATCCGTCGATGCCCATGTTGCTACCCACCTCGCTGCCCAGCTCACGCAGCTGGATGCCCGTTTTCGCGCGGTGCTGGTGCGTGGCGATCAAGCGATGCTTTCTTTGCTCATCGAGCACCTCGATGACGCGCTCGCGCTAGGGGAGTTGCTGTTGCGGGAGGTCGAAGGATGACGACTTCTGCCGCTTCCCTAATCCCCGTCTCGCCACGTCCCCGGCGCGCCAGCCTGTCTGCTCTCCCCAACCAGCCTGGCGGCACTTGCCCCGAAAGCAAGGGGTGTCAGCCTGCTCTTTTGCACGGACGGTACTGTGTGCAGCATTGTCCGTGCGCCACCTGCCAGCAACTGCGTGCCACCGTGGCCCAGCGTCTTCCACGCTACCGTATTGGGGAGGTGCGGTCGTGAGTGTGACGGTGTACGAATTAGTTGCCCAAGCGCAGGCCACCCTGACCGAGCCGCAGCGGGACCTGCTGGCGCACCTGGTGACCACCACTCCCCATCCTTCCCAGCCGATGGTCGAAGCGCCCGTGGCACCTGCCGATCTGCGGATCATCGCGACCCTCCGGGCGCGGATCCTCGATGAAATGGGCAGACTCTGTACGGAACCGGAGCGGCACCATGCTCTTGTTTCGCGTCTGGGGACGCTGTGCATGCAGTCGCTGCACTATGTGCTGGTCGAAACCGGCGAGCCAGAGGGCATCACCCGTTGGGTCGAGGCGGCGTTGCTGCTGCTGGCCGAAGTGAAGTGGATCCGCACCCCGGCAGCGCAGCGCGAATGGTTCGCGCAGGAGGGAGAGGCATGAGCAATCTTATTCGCGCCCTCGCTGAGAGCCTCGACCATGATGCCGAGCTGCGTCTGAGTGCGGCGTGTCAGATCATGATTGGCCCTGGTATTGGAGTCCTCGATGATGGCACCCACTTCGACATGGGGGGCTACTATTGGGTGAGCGTCTTCATCGAGGACCCCACCCATTCCCGCAAACGCTATGCCTTCTGCACGGAGGATTGCCCCTCGGACCGCTGGCACGCCAGTATCCAGGAGATGATCGCCGATGTCGTGCGGGAAATGGATGCTCGCGATCCCTGGCAGCCGCAGCCGGGGCAGTGGGCGGTCGATTCGCTCGATGACGCCATTGCCCGTCTCCGTGATGCCGGGTTCGACGTGTCGCACGACAGCCCGTGGCGTCCGCTGCGCTCGCTGAGCGGCCAGGAGGTGCGCGCATGAGGCGGATGCCCCCGCGCCGCCGGGCACGCTATCTGGCCCGGAAGAAGGCGCACTATCTGGCCCTGCTCCGCGCACGACTGGAAGCGGTCGCGCGCCAAGACCTGCGCCAGTTGCCCCCCGCAAGTCGGGAACGGTTGCTGCGTTCGCTGGAGCGGATGCCACGCGAGATTCCCGCCGAGCTGGTGGCCGTGCTGCACCACCGCCTGTTGGAGGTGGCCGCATGAATGTCCTCACCACCCCCCAGCCCGCCTATACCATCGTGGTGACGAGTACCCAGCAGCGGGAACTCGCGAGCATCTATGAGGCCGCTGAACTGGCGCTGGATCCCGCGAAATTGTCCGAGTGGCTGGAACGTCAACCCGACGCGCGCATCGTGGGTGAACCATCGTCCGCAATGGGCTGCCTCCTTGCTACATATTTGCTGGCGGCGACCAGCCATCTCTGGTGTGTCAGCCAGGCGCACTTCTGGCGCTTCGACCTGGCCCGCGCGCTGGCGTGGCGGCTCCCCTCCTGGGCCGAGACCCTGGAAGGGGCGGAATTGCGCTTGGGCACCCCCATCACCGTGGCGCAAGGATGTGGTCTGGTGCGGCGCACTGTCCCCCACCTGGCCCTGGCGCTGGCGCTGCGCGCAGGAGGGGAATAATGGCCACGCTCGTCCTCGCCGAGTTCGAGGCGTTCTACGTTGCCCATCAGGCGGCGATTGCCCGCCATATCGCGCGCATCGTTCAAGACGCGGACCTCGCCGCTGATCTCACCCAAGACACCTTTACCCGAGCGCTCGTGGCGCTTCAGGCTGGCACGCAGGTGACGACGCCGGCCTGGATCTATCGCATCGCCACCAATTGTGCGCTCGACGAGCTGCGCCGTCGGCGGGTCATTCGCCAGATTCCCTTTGCCGACCTCGCCATGGCTGATGGTGATGCGGGGTTTGATATCGTCGATGGGGGGAACTTTCCTGAGGCCATCGCCGAGCAGGATGCCGTGTGCCGGGCGTGGGCGCAGTTGTCGGGGGCGGAGCGAGACTGTCTGGCGGCCTCGCTCGCGACGGTCCGGGTCCAGCAACCAGCGCGGGCCAAGATGCGTCTGAGCCGGGCGCGCCACCATCTGCGTGCAATCTATCGACAGGAGGTCGCGGTATGACGGCCATCACTGAGCCCAAGACCTGCCAAAAAGGGTGGCCTGTGCCAGCGCCCCCCCGTCGTTTGCGGGAACGACCCGGTTCCTCTGGGCAGGCGCAGGAAGCGTGGCAGCGCGAGCGGGTGCGCTCGGAACGGCATGAAGTGGCGACGTTGCGTGACATGGTGCCGCTGCTGCCGGAGCGCGTCGCCACGCCGGTGCGGCACTTCGTTGCGGGTCTAGACGCGCTCCACCAGGCGCAGCCGGTCTCCTATGCCCACGTCTATGCCGCGTATACCCTGGCACGCGCACGGGCGAAAGAGCGGCAGGACTATCTGATCGACTACGGCCACGCACTGCTCGATGCTCTGCCCGCCGGAAGCTCGGAGGCACGCGAACTGACGACGCGCCTGGCGCGCACGGTCGCCGATGACGGCCACTCGCTGGCGAGTCTGCTCACGTCGCAGTGGGCTCTTGACCGGGTGCTGAGCCAAGCCGAGCGCTGTGTCGCGTAATGCTTCGCCCCGCCTGGCAACAGGCAGGGCGCACCGAGGAACGAACTGAGATGGAACTGACCGACCTCTTACAGCAGGCGGAATCGCAGTGCCAGGCGCAAGGGGCCACCCTGGCCCCGGAGAGCGTGGAGGCGCAACGTCTGCGCCGCGCAGACATCGCCATCGGGAAAGCCCTGGACCTGCTGGCCGGGAAGTACGACGACGAGATCCGCGCGCAGCGGGACCGTTCACAGCGCAACATCGCGGCGTTCGAGGCGCTGCAGCGGGTGACGGGGCAGCGGGGCATGGTGTTCTTGCCCAATCACGCCTATGCCGAGGATCTGCACGACTATTGCGCGCGCCAGGGCATCGTCGCCCCACCCCTCCCGGCGCTGGGAGGCTACGAACAATGACCACCGAGGAACGGCACCAGTATCGGGTGGTGGGGGTGGTGCAGGTGTGGAAGCGCATCGACATCGTGGTCGAGGCGGCGGATGCCGCGAGTGCGCAGCAGGAGGCTCTCGACGGCGTGGCCGACGAACTGAGCGTTGAGGGAACTGATTGCGAATGGTGGGAGGAGCACAACGTGTTGCTCTTCCCCGTCGAGGAGGCCGGGATGGATCGTCTGTATCATCCGCTTTATCAAGCCACTGGCCCCTGTAACCGGTGCGGGCATCGTGCACCGCCGCCGGTCGCCGGATGTGACTGTGGGTGCCACGAGTTAGCGTGGCCGAGTTGATGAACGGCCTGACCGGTTGATGCCAGCGCCCCAGTGGGGGCGCAAGGGTTCGCCCTGAAACGCCTACCAATGATTTCGCTCCACCAGGAGCGCACCGAGGAATCACCGACATGGTGATGCTTGCCCCTTCCCCGATCCATCGCGACATCGAGCGGGTGGTGTTGGCCGAGACCCAGATCCAGCAGCGGGTGCGCGAGCTGGGGGGCCAACTGAGTACCGACTATGCGGGCCGCACCCTGACCCTCGTGGGGGTCTTCGCCGGGGCCGCCCTCTTCCTGGCCGACCTGGCGCGGGCCATCGCGCCGACGGTGACGGTCCACCTTGATGTGGTGGGCGTCAGCTCGTATGGCCATGGCACGACGACGAATGGCCGCCCGACCATTACGCAGATCCCGGAACTGCCCCTCGCCAACCGGGACATCGTGCTGGTCGAGGACATCATCGACAGTGGCGCGACGGTGTGGTTCCTCCGCGAGCAGTTCCAGCTGGTGTGGGGCGCGCGCAGCGTGCGGGTCTGTGCCCTGCTGGATAAACAGCCGCATCTCTGCCGCGCGGAGTATCTGGGGTTTGCCTGTGACCCGGTGTTCGTCGTGGGCTACGGCCTGGACTACGCCGAGGCATATCGCGGTCTGCCCTACGTGGGCGTGCTCAAGCCGAGCATCTACCAAAGCGCCTAGCCCCTCCTTCCTGGTTGTCGTTCCCTGTCCCACTTCTGGGACCACTACAGGTACCACGCATGCCATTCTCCGAAGAAGAGACCTGTATTCCACCACCCGCTGGCACCATGCGCCAACGCAGTACCACCGGGGTGTTCGCCCTCTTCCAGGCCGTCGCAACGCTGCACGACGCGCTGGCCGCCTTCCCGTCGCTGACGGATCTGGCCCATGACGGGTACTTCATCGACCGCGAGGACGTCGGGGCCACCACCTGCCTGGTCGCCGGCGGCAAGCTCGAAACGCTGATCGGGGTGGGAGATAAGGCGGTGGTGTTCAGTGGTACCTCCCAGCCGGTGCGCATTGGCTGCACGTTGACCATGACGGTCGCGGCGGTGGCCACCGAGCGCGATTTGCTCCAGGCGGCACGGGTCATTGCGGCGGACGCGCAGCAGTTGCAGGTGCTCAGTGACCTACAGCATGATCACCCCCAGCCTGCCACTCCCATGTAAGGAGATGGCCGATACTGCGGGCGTTCATCGCATGAATACCGGGCGGCACCAGCCGCCAGAAAGAGCGACACATGCTGGTTCATGGGATTTTGGTTGGGGCTGCTATCGTCCTGGCGGCCTGGGCCGCTCTGGGAGCTTGGGCTTCCTGGCAGGTGACGCGGCGACGGCGCTCACCCGTGCAATGGGTGCATCTCGTGATGCTGGGCATCTTCGTCGTGGCGGGGCTTTATCTCCTCGTCAGCCTCGGCAGCGTCATCATCGCTGCCCATTCCTAACCAACTCACGCCATAAGGGGGAACACGACCATGGCTCCTGATCCCATTGGGCCGCTGACGACGCTGGCGGATGAAGCGCTGCGCCGCGCCAGGAAGTTGCTCGAACAACTCGCAGCGGCGCTGAAGCGCCACCAGATTCCGCTGGACCAGCAGCCCAATTATGGGTGGCTCGAGCGCGCCATCTGGACGCTTGCTGGGCGGGTGGATGCCTATCGTTCCGATAGCCTGGCGGGGTCCCTCGCCGAGCAGGCCACGAGCATCAATGCGGCGCTGGAGGATGTCGAGGCGGCAGCGGCTTCCGTCCAGCACGTGCTCAGTCAGTTGCTCTAGCGGGCGACGGAAAGGGGAGGATGCCGGGCGGGTCGTCGCCAATGAGGCCGAGATGTCGGAGCATCTGCATCTCGGCAGGGCCGCGCGTCACGCGCCCAGGAATCGTGGGAAAGAGCCGCACATTGGCGGGGGCGAGGCCCCAATCGCAGGCACGCCGATCCAGGGTGGCATTGAGACGGTCAATCGACCGGGCGCATTGCAAGATCGCTTCATTCTCGCGACGTTTATCCGCCGCTGCCCAGGATAACAGTTCGTTCGCCATGTCCAACCCTCCTGACGGAGGCAAGATGCACAATCTGGGCCGCTTTCGCGGCGGCCCCATTCAGTGACAAAGGAAACCTCATGCACACGTACTTTATGCAGCCGGCGGTGCGTCGTTGGCTGTTCCTCGGTGGGGCCGCTCTGGTGTTGCGCGCCATCGCCTTCTTGCCCTTGTTGGCACCGTGGTCGTTCGGCATCATCCTGATCGGGGCCGCCGCCGCGACGGTCGCGACGATCGGGCTGGCGGTGCTGTTGGGGCGGCACCTGCGGCGCCAGGGACGCCTGGCGGCGTGGGAAGTGCCAGGGATGGGGATCATGCTGGGCATCCTCATCCTGACCCATCCCCTCATGGCCCCCACGGCCCATCCCCCCGGCTGGCTCTTCGCGCTGGCCTGGGTGGCCTGCACCATCGCCATCGTTGTCGGGGTGCTGGGGCTGATGGCGTATCAGGACACGCGCCGGGCGGAAAAGCGGGTGCGCGCCCCCGTCGCGGCGACGCCCGAGGAGGACTGAGCCATGCCCGTCAGCCGAGATTTCGAGGCCACCGTGGAGTTTGATGGGGAGGAATTTGCCATCGTGCTGCACTGGCGGGAGTCCACCGGGTTCGCGGGGGTGGGCGGGCACCGCGAAGAGCATCACGTGTGGGTCGATGAGGCCGATCTGCCGCCGGAGGTGGCGCGCGACCTGAAAGACACCTATACCGAACGCTATGGCGACGAAGAAGACGGCGAGGAGTAAGGCGATGGACATCCTGGTCGTCTGGTTCATCTACGGCCTGCAAGCCCTGGTGCTCTTGGTGGTGGTGCAGCTCGTGGTGACGCACCTGATCCGTTGGGCGCAGGCCCGTCGGCGTAACCCCGAACGGGTGCTGGCCGAGGTGAAGCACCTCGTAGACGTACAGATCGCGACGGGGCTGGGGTATCCCCTCCTCGAGGCGCTCGACGAATCCCCCGCGGCGTTGGCGCAGGCCGCCGGTCGTTTGACCGCCGAGCAACGCACGCTGGTGACGATGTGGTTGTTCCGTCCCGAGACCAAGGTGTCGTTGGCCGACTGCAACACCATCATCGGCGCATTCCAAAACGCTGAAGCTGAGGCGACGGCCTCAGCTACCACCACACCGTAGGAGGAAGGCGATGAAGCACATGCCGCTGCCGCGTGCGCCCTGCTGAGGGGTGTCGTGACAGTCAGGGGAACCGCGTGGAACGTGGTGTCAAGCGAGCCACGCGGCCCTCCCCACCGATCCCTTGGGACAAGAGACCCCCCCAGCATAGCACGACCAGGCCGCAGGGTGCATCAGCGCCTTCGGCAACACGATTGAAACAGAGGATTCGCCATCATGGCTCCTGCGACTGCTCTCAACACGCCCCCGGCCGCCTTGCCGTGGTACCGTGTCATTCCGCCCTTCGCCTGGTTTACCCAGCCGCGCCAGCCCAAACGGCTGCGCCCAGCGGGCCACTCGGCCTGGGTGGAGGCGATGCACCAACCGGTGCTGTTCGCCATTTCCCTGGCGTTCACCAGTGCCGGGTTGTATACCCTGGCCAAAGACTACGTGATCAAAGCCTTCGTCTCCATCGGCGGCGGCGACTACAGCCAGATCATTCCGGTGTGTCTGGCGCTGTTCGTCATCGTCATCACCGGCGGCGCGATTGAGATCGCCTTCCTTACCGCTGCGTCCCGCCTGCGCATGCATCTGCTGCGCCACGAATGGGGCTGGACGGCGGTGTCGGCCATCATGCTACTGCTGACGATCGGCATCGAGGGCCTGACGTGCAGCTACATGTTCTACCTCATCGAGGCCCCCAAGCTCAGCCCGGCCTGGCTGGAGTTCATGAGCAACATCCCGACGCTCTTGTTCTTCGTGCGCGCCTTCGCTGGGCTGGTCTGTGCGGCGTACCTGATCATTGGTGTGCTTCCTTTCGTCATCCGGCCCGATGATGTGCGGCGCGAGATGGCCGCCGAGGCCGGGGCGGCGAAGGTCGCCATCATTCAACGGTTGCTGCATGTCGTCAACGAGTTGAGTGTGTGGCAGATGTTGAACATCTACGAGCCGGTGGCGGCCATCTTCCGCGACAACGCGGGCTACACCAGCGCCCAGGGGGCCAACCGCCTGGCACTGGCCGCTATCGGCGACGTGAAGCAACAGTTTGTCAATGCCGGATCGTGGAAGCCGGAATACGAGACGCTCTTCGCCCAGGTGGAGAAGGCGCACGAGGCCAACGCGGGCCTGGAACTCGAACGCTACGACGAGCAGACCCACGCGGCGCTCACCCGTTTGCAGCAACGGTTGGAGACCGCTGGTGAGCAGCAGCAGGGGGGTATCCCCACGGAGCAGTTCACCCAGCTGGTGGGCGATCTCAGTGCGCTGCGCGAGCAGGTCGCGGCCCTCCCGGCCACCAGCACGGATCCCGCGCCGGAGATGGAATATCGCTTCACGGCCCTGGCGGAGCAGCTCAAGGCGCAGTTTGCCGCCCAGCTGACGGCGTTGCGCGAGCAGTTCATGGGCCGCCGTGACGACGCGGAGGCGGAGGGTCCTGAACCCGGCACGCCCGCGTTCATCGATCTCATTGGCGAGGTCAGCCGGTTTCTCACCCAGCAGGGGCAAGAGGGCACCGTGGCTGCCATCAGCGATGAGGTGGAGCGGCGGGGCTATGGCCGCTACGACGACATCGCCGTGGCCGGTGCGCTGGTGAAGCTGGGGGATCGCCTCCGCGAGAAGGCGACGCTCTCCAACACTGCGGCACCGGGGACGGGGTCTCCCGTGCGCACGCCGCCGAAGCCAGGGACGAAGCGCTTCAACGAGTGGGTCTACGACACTGCCCAACGCTTGCTCGGTGAGAAGCGCATGACGATCTTCAACATTGCCCAGGAGATGGAGATCGAGCCCCAACTGGTGCAGGATGCCATTACGGCCTTGCAAAAGGAACGGGTGCGACGGCTCAAACCCGGCAAAGATCTGGTGTCTGACCCGGTCCTCGACGTCCTCTAAGCACGATTTCCCGCGCGGGAAATTTGGCAAAACGCGGGAAGTGTCTGCTTGTTTCCCGCGCGGGAAATTTCAGAAAACGCGGGAAGTGATTGCTTGCTTCCCACCAATGGCGACCTCACCATGCGCGGGATTCCTTGAGTTTCCCGCGCGGAAAAAAACCCGATTTCCGGGAAACGAAAGAAAGAGTCATCCATGCCAACAGTGATCTCCAACGCGAATTCCAAAGGCGGAGTGGCCAAGACCACTTCCTCCGTCAACCTCGGCCATGAATTGGCCAGTCGTGGCAAGAAGGTGCTCATCATCGACGGCGACTCGCAGCGGTCAGCGACGAAAAACCTGGGCGTCGAACCGCGGCCTGGTCAGCCGACCGTGTACGCGGTGCTGACCGAACCTGCGCAGGGCATTGCGCGCGCGGTGGTCACCTATACCGGGACGGCGCGCTATCCCGTGCAGTATCCAGCGGGTGGGCGGCTCGACCTCATCCCCGGTGCCAAACAGATCACCGAAGCGCCCGCCGCCTTCGACAAGAGCCGCGATCGGCAGCCGATGCCGACCTTCAACCACGTGCTCCCCTACGTCATTACGAACTTCTGTGGCGAGTACGACTATGTCCTCATCGACCCCAGCCCCTCCCAAGATCGGGTCAACCTCGCCATCATCTATGCCGCTGACGCGATCATCGCGCCGGTGGCCGCCGAGCCCATGGCGATGGACGGGGTGCAAGAGTTGCTGGAAACCTTGCAAGAGATCAACGCGGCGCGGGATGGATTACGCCTGACGGGGCAAACGAAGCTGGCGGGGTTGCTCATCGCCAAGGTGTACCCGGACCAGATGAAGCTGGTAGCGACCTTGCAAGCGGCGCTGGACAGCGCACACATCCCCCATTTCGGGGCGACCTACATTCCCTATACCACCGCCGGGTGGGAATCCACGGGCGAACGGATCCCCATCGCGATGTATCAGCCCGATGATGCGGCGGCACAAGCCTATCGCGTCATCGCTCAATCTCTCTAGCGTGCCTGGTGACGCGGTACGGTGCCGCGTCACTCTGCCCAATTGGTGTGAAAGAAGGAACCAGTATCATGACACAAGACCCACCAGAGCAGACGGGCCTGAGCAAGATTTTGGGCGGCTTTCAGCGCTTCTCCGGGGGCATTGAAGCGCGCCCCGCGGAGATCGTGGAAGCCGACCATGTCGTCTCGCAGGAACCCGTCACGATGACCGTTACCCATATCAATGGCGAACTTCCTGGCGAGATCGCCGGGTACGATTTCTGGGTGCCGCTGGCGCAGTTGCAGCTCGCCCCCCCCGAAGATCTCTTGAACTCGCGCTACGACCACAAGGCGGACAGCGAGTTTGAGGAGTACACGAAAGCCCTCGATTCGTTGGGCGACCGCATTCCGGTGTTACCGGTGTTGCCGGCCAACCGGGATATCACGCTGCCGGATGGGACGACGAAGCCGCTCTACCTTATTTATGACATGCCCTACGTGTACTATGGGCTGATCGATCTCAAACGGACGCGGGCGCGGGTGTACATTCCCCAGGTGCAGCATCCCGGCGCGATCTTGCTGAGCGCGATGGGGCGTGAAGGTCAGTTGCGGCGGGAACCGACCATTGTCGAAATCTGTCGGGCCGCGCGCCGCTTGAAGGAGTATTACGGCTACACGGTCGATGAGATCTGTGAACAACAGGCGATGATCCGCGAAGATCGGACGAAACCGTCGATCACCGTGGTGCATTACCAGATCATCATCGCGGGTCTCACCGAGCGGGTGCTGGATCTGCTGGACCGCAAGCAGATTCTGTGGACGCATGCGCGTACGATGGCCGAAACCTTTCCCGGCGATCCCGTGTTGTGCGAGCAGCTGGCCATCCTCGCCAGCCAGGGCAAGCGCATGACGGCGGATGAGTTCGCCGTCGTCGTCAAACGGGTGCGGGATCGGCTGAGTCGTGTAGAGATCGATGAAGCGGGCGTGGCGCATGAAATTCCCCTGAATCAGCCCCTCAAGCTTGTTGCGGCAGCGGTGGATAAAACGCAGGGGCGCATCCCTGATACCGTCACCTATGATCGCACCATGGTGGCGCGCCCCGCGCTGATTCAACGCGAGGCCAGTCGCTTCACGATTATCGTGGTGCCCGCCGACAAGCCTGATCAGGTGGCGATTGCCCCCGCATCCTTCAAGGAGCTGCGGGAGTGGTTGGCCGAACGTCACACGAACACGCCCGTGCGTGAGACCGAAGCGATCCTGTTAGGCTTCTTGCAAGCCATTCGCCAGAGCGCCCGTGCGGAAGGCATCCTCAACGCGCAGGGGACGATTGCCCCCCAGATCGATGCGGTACCACGCGAGAGTACCGCCTCGTAGTTTTGGGCTTGTATGGTTCTGCTACGGCGTTCAGCGCGAGCGCTTCCGGCCTTCTTCCCCGACGGGAAGCAGAGGGAATCCTCAATGCACTTTCCCTATCAACAGCGGCTCCGCCGCCAATTCCCGCGTCGGGAAGACGTGGTGTATGGCATGGGCTCTATCGCGCACGTCATCACCTCGGGCAACGGGGACCGAATCGGCTCCTATGCCGCCCACTTTCCCAAAGTGGAGCCAGCGGAGGCGGCGCAGCGCGAAGCGGCCATCAAAGCGTTCGCGGACCAGCTGCTGCGGGAGGCACGGGGATGATCTTCAGCGAGGAGGTGGAAGTCCCCGGCTGGCGGCCCATCCATCGTGAAGTGGAGCCACTGGCCCCTGCGGCCCAGGAACGCTGCTGGGAGCGGACGTGTCTGGCCCCGGCGACCTGGCGCGTGAACACGGGCGGGTATGTGGCCTGTTCCTGTGACGATGAGGCCCACATGCGGGCCACGCAAACCGCTCTGCTGGTTCAGTACATGACGGCACACCTGGAGCAGCGCATCCAGTCATGAGCCAGTCGATTCCTAGGGAACAACGGGGTCCTCTCGCGGCGCACTGTCCTCTCCCCCACCGGGGAGCATGAGAATCACCAGCATGCCAACTGTAACCGATAACCTGCTGACGACGATCCAAGACAGCCAGGATGAAGATGAGCTGCAACTGCTGTTGGGGATGTTCGCGGGCATCCCTACCGAGGATCTGCCCACGGGGGAATTGACCGATATCCTGCTCACCACCGACACCAACGAGGACCTGTGGCTCATTACGGCCAGCATGACCGAGGTGTGGGACACCCTCATCGAACTGCTGAGCGAAGATGCCGACAACGTCCCCGAGGAGCCCGTGATCGCGGCGCTGCGCCATGCCCTCGCGGTGGCCGACACCAGCGACGAGGAACCGGACAGCGACCATGATGCCTGCCTGGAACGCATCGCGTCCTTTGCGATCTCGTTGCCGGAGTTTCCGGCGGACATCCTGGCGGACCTGCTGGCGCACCCGCGCGGCTTCGTGCGTGACCTTGGCCTGGATGTCCTCTACCAGCTCGACCGCGAGGCGGAGATCGTGCCGTTCCTGCGTGACCCCGATGAGGAGGTGCGGGTCAGCGCACTCAATAAAGCGTGGCGCTTCGTGCCGCTTGCGACGTTGCAGACGCTGGCGCAGCAGGATCCGCACGAGACGGTCCGCACCGCGGCGGCCCAGTTGGCGGTCCTGGCGCAGAAGCAGCCGCAAGCCACCCCCGCGCGGTAATCCCTGAGTCCATTCGCGTGATGGCCTGCGGCGACGTGGGCCATCGGAACGATGTGCTGAAAGTGAGATCACCTGATATGGCAACGCAACGGATAGCGTATCTGGCGCAGTCCCATGTGCGCCCCGTGCTGCTCGAGTGGAGTCGCTGGCTCGCCGGCGGGGTGCTGGGCATCGCGTGCGGCGCGATCATCATCGCCGGATTTCTGGCGGTGGCGCACGCGCTCATGCAGAGTTTCGTGCTGGTGTTGCTGCTGCTCATCAGCCTGGTCGTGGTCGCGCTGGTGGTGTTCCTGCCCCACCTGCTGCCGCCGACGCCTAGCCGGGGGCAAGAATGACGATGGTCGTGACCGAGCGCGCGACGAACGGGGGAGAGCGCGGCGCCTGGGATGTCGGCGTCCATCGGGTTTCCTGGACGAGAGCCGATGAGTTTGAGTGCACGTGTCGTCTGGCGCGCAAGAAAACGGAGCAGTGGCGTTCCCCCGCCCATTGTCGCCATGTCGCGGCGGTGCGGCAGGTTTACCCGGCCCTGGATGCGACGGCCCGCCACTTTGCGGAAACGAAGCGCGCGCTGGCGACGGCGGGCACGCCGCGGCCCGCAACCGGCCCTGGCAACGCGAGGGCATCAGAGGAAGGAGGGCGAGATGATGGCTGAGACCCACCTGACGATCTACGACCAGATGGAGGCCCCAGCGTCGCTTTATGCCCAGCGCTGCGCCGCGCAGATCCGCACGCATCTGCGCCGGGTGGCGGAGGACATCATCGCCGTCGGCGAGGTGCTGCTCGATGCCAAGGAGCACCTGCCGCATGGGAGCTTTGGCCCCTGGCTCAAGCAGGAGTTCGCCTGGTCGGATCAGACGACGCTCAATTTCATGAATGTGGCGCGCCAGGCGCGGGAAAACCCCAAATTTTTGGAATATGCCGCGCAGTTTCCGACGACGGCGCTGTATGTGCTCGCCGCGCCCTCGACCCCGGAGGCCGCGCGGGCGGAGGCGCTAGAGCGCGTGGCGGCGGGGGAGCATCTGAGCAATCCCCAGATCCAGCGCCTCGTGACGAACGCCCGGACCCCCCTGCCAGCCGAGGAGGGCGCGTATACCATCACGAGTGCGGACGGGCGTTTCTGGGTGGAGACGGAGGGAACCCGTATCGATGCCTTCGATTCGTGGGAGGAGGCGGAGGCCATGATCGCCGAGTGGGAAGCGGAGGATGCAGACGAGGCGGACCCGCCAGCGGAGGGCGTGGCCGCTGCCGCCGCGACGGAGACACCCGCTCGCCGGACTCTACTGGCGCAAGCCTTCGTGGACGAAGGCTGGGAACTCTCCTTCAGCTCGTGGAATACGCTGCGCCCTTACGCGGCGACCAAAAAACTGCGGCGGGACGAGCAAGGGTATCTCTTGAAAACCGCCAACCGGGAGACGGTCGAGCAGGTGGAGGAGGAGATCGAGCGGTTGCGCCAGGTCGCGTTAGGGGAGCGCCCCGAGGATTTCGCGCGCAAGCACTGGAAGATCCTGACGAACGGGCAGGAATGGTGGACTGACGATCTCTTGTTCGCGTATGCCTGGGAGGGGCACGAATCGGAGTTGCGGTGGCCGAGCTGGGACCTCCTCGTCGAGAGCATTCGTGCCCTGGCCAAGTTGGAGCGTTTGCATTGGCGGGCGCAGCGGCAGACGGATGGGCAGTGGCGTGCACGGGGACACTCCTATGCCGCTGGCCGCACCAACAGCGTGGGCCCGTTGGCGACCCTCAAAGCGGTGGCTGAAGCGGCCTGGTCCCTGGAAAAAGGGCCAGCGGCGGCGACGCCTGGTGAGCGGCAGGACGCGGTGGTCCCCGCAGTCCTCTATGTGGGGGAGCGTCCGTCCGTCTACGAACTGCCGCCGATTGCCCGCTATGCGGTGGCCTATCACACGCCGAGCACGGTGCGCCTCGTCGCCGACGGGAAGACGCTCGCCGACGGCAAATCCCCCTCGCGCCAGCTCGAGACGGTGTGGTGCCTGCGCACGGAGGGCGAGTGGGAGCAGGCGCAGCGCCTCTATGGGGCCTACCAGGCGGCGGTGACGGCGCTGGCGACGGAGCTGCGCCGCCTGGGGAGCTATCCGCAGCGGCTGGCCGAGGCCGGTGGCATGGCCCAGGCCCCCAATCCGCTCGCGCCCACGGTGATCGCGGCGCGCGATCCAGATGACGCGGCAGCCTCCTGGTATGAAGATCCGTGGCAGGCACCGCGCGTCATGCGGGAGCGGATCACCCGGCATACGCCACAAATGCTGAGCCTGGCGGGGATGGTCGGGAGTACCAACCAGAGCCATCATTTCGTGTGTCCCCTGGAGGCGGACTGGGAGGCCGTGGCAGCGTGTGACCGGCGGATCAAAGCGGCATGTAACGCCTGGTTGACCTTTCTGGAGGCGCAGGGCACGTATCGCACGGCCCTCACCAGCGAGACGCCGCAGGACTTGCCAGCCGCCCAGACGCCGCCGCAACTCCGTCAGGCCGGGTGGAGCTTCCAGCAGACGCCCAATGGTTTCGTGCGCGCGGTGCAGCAGCCGCAAGGCATCACGATCATGGGGACGCATCTCGCCTCGCTGATCGCGGAGGTTGAGACCCAACCGCGCCCGGCGACATCGGCGGCCAGCATCGCCGAGGGAGACGCGGACTCCCCCCAGTTCTCTGCGGCCCTCGCGCAGCGCCTGGGGGATCTCGACGACCAGAACCTGGTGCAATTGCTGGCGCTGCTGCTGGGCGTGGCCTATGAGCCAGGGTTGCCGGAGAGTTTAGCCGCAACGCTGCTGTCTCAGCCAGGGGCGACGTGGCCGACGACCCGCATGGTGCTGGAGCAGGAATTAGGAGTTTCCTCCATGATGACAACGCAGGAAAGGCAGGGCTGATGGATGCCCGATCTGGAGAATCGTTTACCGGGACGTATGGTGCTGGCCTTTGCCCTCCACCCCATTCCCGTTCCGGCGGCGTGTGGCCGTTGCGTGGGTGTGGAACCCGCCGTGGCGCACCTGATGGAGTTCGCGCCGCCGCCGCTGATCGGCGATCCCTCGTCCCCAGCGACCATTGCCGATCTCTTCGAGCGGTTCGTCGCTGAGCAGGCGCGGGGCATCTTTCGCATGGGCGACTTCGAGCCGGTGGGGGTGCAGTGCCTGGCGGCGCGGATGGCCCGCCACCAGGAGCGAGCTGACGTGGCCACTATCGCGGCGGCGCTCCAGTCGATGGCGTTGCCCGAGCGGTTCATGGGGGCCTGGGCGGTCGCGCCGGGAGTAGATGGCAAGCTCTTCCCCATGATCCTCGGCGCGCACGAGCCGCTCTCGGTGGCCCAAATGTATCTGCTCATCAACCGGCCTTTGGGCGAGCTGGACGCCGGGGATGAGATTATCGCCGACCCCCCGCAGAGTGGCGCTGCCGGAGCGGTAGGGTAACACGGTGCCCAAGTTCGGGTCCAGTTTGACCCAGGGACGGGTCCAGCTGGACCCACCGACGGGTTAAACTGGACGCATAGACGGGTCAAGCTTGACCCAAACATTGGGTCTTCATGGACCATTTTTGGGCAGGAGCATCGGGTACACTGGGGAGGTCAATGGCATCATGCGGGGCACAAGGGCTACTGACTATAAAACTGCCGGGCGCTATGGTATGATAGAGCCAGCTTTTCGTTGCGTTGCTTGGGGAGATGCCCCGGCGGCGCGCGGCCCTGGTCAGGGGCAAAAAAAGCGCCAGATGGCAAAAACCATCTGGCTGGAACATCCAACACTCCCAAAGGAGAACAACAACATGGGATCGCTCTGATCCGCATCTCGCTAACGGTGCGACCAACACTGAAAGCGCATGCGAGAGGAACGACCCTCCGCTTACCCGCTGGTCATCCCAGCCGTGTGACCCACATCCACCCGTCGCATATCGCCGAACAGATCTGACAAATCGAAGCGATAGCGACCCAACCGACAGCACCACACCAGTCACAAAAGAAAGGAAACGCGCGCCAGGCGACAGAAGTAGAAACCTCTTGCCTATAGCCGATGGCTATCAAGACAAAACTGAATAGTTCTCTCTCGGAGCGCAGCCACGCGACGCTTGCGCGTCATGTGACCTAGCATTAGTATAACGGTTTGCCACGCGGATGTCAACGTGGTAGCCCGCCGAGATTGTCTATTCGTTTTTCTGCCCGTGCCTGACCCGTGCATTGCAGCATATGACGAGCCGAGCCTTTCAAGCGATCCTGATCGCCAACTTCAAGATTCCTGCTGAGGAGCTGGCGGCGTACCTGGCAGCGAATGATCACTGGGACGCCTTCGCCCATTTCTGGCAGGAACTGCTCCCGGGCAGCGTCTACAAAGTGTTACAGGCCGTGATGCAGCATCGCTACTTCGACGCCAAGACGTGGCAGGCGGGCGAAGCGCCCTTCCCCAGCCACGAACGCCTGGCCGCCCTGGCGCATCTGAGTGAGCGCACCGTGAGCCGTATCCTGGCGCGTGACGCCGACAAGCGCTACACCTACACCTATCGGGATGAGGTGTACCACCGCGTCACCGAGACGAGCATCGCGGCGTATGACGCCGAACGGGCCCGCCTGGCCGACGAGCAACCGGAGGCGACGCCCTGGCCGCCCTGTGCCTGGGGGGTGGGGAACCTGGTGGCCATCAAACGTGCTACCGCCGAAGCGCTGCGCCTGGAAACATGGTACGAGTTGGGCGACCTCATTGCCCTGTTCATTCGTGGGGTCGAACGCCGCCGCTATTTCGATGAGCGCCAGCAGCGGTCCCTGCGCACGACCAACGCCTACGACACGGTGGCGTTCCTGCCGCTTCCTCCCACGCTGGAGTGTGACCTGGCGTATGCCCAGCAGCTCCAAAAGGTGCAGGCACGGCGCACCGAAATGCTGACCGGAGCGGCAGAAACCCGCGCGGCGAGCGGCGCGCCGACCGCCTTCAACCCGCCAAAATATCTGGTAGAATGCGCCGCCAAAATGACGGAGGAAGATCCCGTTGTTTCACAACCTGAATACTCAGAGGAGGTAACGTCGATCTACCCCCGGAGGGAGAGTGACGGCCTGCTTGCTGACGCAAGCGCCGCCGACGGGGCTGTAGCCGCGCTGGCTATAAGCAAGGGATCGGCGAAACCAGGAAACGGGGACGAGGACGAAGCCGGGGAACGTGATCGCGCCATCGGATCGGATCGACGTCCTCAGCTTTTAGCCGCACACCGCGCGCCGCCCGCCAGTCCGGGGGTGGACCCGTCGGCGGCCGCCCAGCGCGCGCGCCAGGCGCGGGCAGACCGCCGGGCGCAGATCGATGCGGTGATTGGATCTGATGTGCAGCGGGCGGCGGCGCTGCGAGAGGACAACGCGCCGTTGGGGACGCGGCGCTGGCTGGTGGATGCCCTCACCGATGCCCAGACGCCGCTCGACCAGTTGGTAGCCGCATTGCACCTCATCGAGCATCGGTTTGATCGGGTCTACGGTGCGGGGGGCAAGCCCATCGCCAAGTCGGCCATTGCCACCTGGATCATGGTGGCGAAGAGCGTCATCGCCAAAGGGCGCGGTTGGGGGTATGACTTCGGCGCGCAGGATGCCAGGGAGGCGCGCGCGGCAACATTGCGCCGGGATGCCCGCGCCGCCGCCGCCCAGGGGCAGATGGGCTATATCCAGACGCCGGGCTACTATGCCCGCGTCGGTGCCGAGGAAGCGGCAGCCCCTACCCCCCCGCCGGTGGCTCCGGTGGTCCTCCCCGATGCAGCGGCGGAGGCGCGGTGGACCTTCCGTCCCCGCGCTGGGGTGAGTCGTGCTGCGCCGCGACGTGCCCCCGGTAGGGACGATGACGACGACGAGCGGTCCCGCATCAATTCCTATCGCCGCTAGGGAAGTCCTCTCAGGAGGGGTGACTTGCCCGCCTGGCTGCGTTGCGCGAGCAGGGATGCGTACCCTTCATCACCGAGAGGAAGGGAGATGCGACCAAGTTGAGGCAGCCGACATCCAGACCAAAGCGGCCACTCTGTCCAAAACCGGGGGGCAAAATGGAATACTATGCAAGGGGATGGATACGCATCCCCCGTCACCCACCAGAGAAGGAGCAGGAGTTATGACATCCGCAGAAAAAACCGATCCGAAAACCGGTGAGCTGGTTCTCTCGACCAACCCTGGGCGCCTGGCGCTGAATGATCCGCAGTATGGCCCCGATCTCACCGGCGGCACGCGCATCGCGGTTCTCGTCGCCAACACCTGGGTAGCTGGGCGCGTCGAGCACAGTTCCGATGCCAGCGTCGGGGCGTATGCCCTGGAGCAAGGCCAGGGGCTGCCCGCCTATGGCTACTTTGTCCTCCTCGATGCTGGGGGAGTGGTGGGCCTTTGCACTGGTATGACCGTGCGCTTGCTATCATGAGAATGAAGGAGCCAACCGATGGCCGATGATGAAGCGGTCGAACATCGGGTCCAGCGCAGTTTCGACCGGGATGCGGTTGCCGTCATGGTGGTGCAGTTGGCCGAGACTTGTGAACCTGATGGACAGGCGGATCCTGCCGAGGATGGCCGTCCCGATGCCTTCG
Organism: Ktedonobacterales bacterium; assembly: GCA_013815535.1. Lineage (GTDB taxonomy): Bacteria > Chloroflexota > Ktedonobacteria > Ktedonobacterales > JACDGC01 > JACDGC01. The sequence goes on along the minus strand of JACDGC010000009.1, from coordinate 4,766 downwards.
TGCTGGCGCTGGCGGATCTGCTTGGTAATGTGAGCAGCCGCGACGCGGCGGAGGGGATTCAACAGGCGTTGTGGGAGGTCTATGCGCGTTGGACCATCGGCAGTTGAGCGTCGGCCCCGGCGTGGTATGCTGGGGGCAAGCGATGGCGCGGAGGGTCGACGAATGGATGTGCTGTATAACCTGTTGGCGCAGCGGGGGGAACAGGGGATCACCCTGACCCTGCTGGACCCGCTCACCATCCCAGAAGGGCCGCATACGCCGCTGCGGTTCACGCGCGGGGATGGCATCGAAGTGTATGGGCAGGTGTACTGGCAGATGCTGCCCCTCCCCACGCCCGCCGAGCGCGCGGCGCTTCTGGCCCGCATTCATCGCATCGTCGAGCGCAACCCCCGTGACCCGATTGGTCCCGACTGGGATGGGATAGCCCTGGACAGCCACGATCCCGATTGAGTGGTCTTTCGTCCCGCTGGGGACGCACGGGAAGAACGACGATGCTGAAGAAACTTGCAAACATCCAGGATGACGAGCCGTCTCCGCCGCAACGCCCCGCCTTGCCACGGCCGCTCCCCCCGATGCGCGATACCCCGCTGGCGCAACAGGATGAACTGCGCCAGCGCCATCAAGTGCGGCATGACGTCGCGGAGGCCATGAAACAGATCGCGGCGGCGCTCAAAGTGTGGGTGCGCGATCTCGTGTTAGATCAGCAACGCTTCAAGACGTTCAACGGGCGTGGCCACCGTGGCGAGTACACGGTATTTCCCGAAGAGACGCTGGCGGCGAAGTTGATCGATTTAGGATGGACCGAAGATCAACTCCTGGCGCTTACGACGATGGACACCCCCCTCGATTTAATGACCAGCGAGGAACTGGCGTTTGTGCTCGAGCGGGTCAATGCGATGCTGAAGTGGTTTGCCCAGAACCCCACCGGCGGGAATTTTGACCGTGCCTGTGTGATGTACGAAGCGATTGGAAGCGTGGTCCGTCGTGCGGTGCAACAACGCACTGGTCATCCTCCGGAGCAATTTCCCACGCCAGATGTTATACTGACGGGAGATAAGCATGAGGCGAAGCGGTTGAAACCAGTACCATATCGTGCCCCGCTCTTTCCCAGTGAGCCGCCCCAGGAGGATCCGTCATGACCACGCCGATCACGCAGTCCGTTGCGAAACAACACCGGCTTGATGCCTATTACGAGGCATTGCGTCTTCAGCAGCCGCGCAAATATGGCCAATACCTGCGCCGCCAGCAGGAGGCATTGGCGAGTGATCGCTTTTTTGCCAGTGAAGCCGGGCAGGCGGTCCTCGCGGAAGTGGAAGCGTTTGTGACGCCTGAGCAGGTGCTGACGGGGATCGAGGCGCGTGTGGGGGCACCACATCGCAACGAATATGACCTACTGGGCATCGAGAATGGGGCCACGAAGCGCGAGATCAAGAACGCGTATCGGCGCCAGGCGCGCAAGGTGCATCCCGACAAGGGGGGCGACGAAGCGGCCTTCAAGGTGCTCTATGCTGCGTACCGCCAACTGCTGACGATCACCAAAGACTAGCCCCTGGCCCATGCCAATCGGCGTGGGCTTTTATCTCACCCTTTTTGTTGTGGGCAGGAAATCATACAACACACGGAAAAAGGAGTGCCAGATGCCGACCCCGCCACGGCGACCAGGTCGCCCGCGTAAACCTAAAAGCGAACGGATCATGCCACGCAGCATCCAGGGTCGCCTCTTCTGGGAGCCAGGGGAACCCCATCCCCTGGACGTGATGTTCGGTCGGGCCGGGGATGCCCAGGCGCATCTGGAGCAGACCATCGACCGTCTGGTGGACCAGCTCGTCGCGCTGGCGCGGGGGCTGCGTTCGCCCGATGAGGTGGCCAGCGCGGAGGAACGCGCGGCGCGCCAGGCATTGCACCAGCGTTTCTCCCAGCGCAAGCACTACGACCACCTGGAGGTGACGCTGGCGGCCATTCGACGGCGACGGCTGGCGGCGCGCTTCGCGGTGATCAGCGCGGCGCTGGATTTGGCGCAGGATCTCCTGAGCGAGCTGGGACCTAGCCCGGAAGAGGAACTGGTGGCGCTCCTCGCCGCGGAGGAACCGCATGCAAAGCGGCGGCGCGCGGCGAGCACGGAAGCGCTGGCGGAACGGTTGGCGGCCTTCGAGCGGCAGCTCCAGGGGCAACGCGCCGAGCTGCTGCGGGGCACGGGGAACTTCGAGTACCACTCCGTGCGCAAGTTGGTCCTCAATCGCGCGGCGTTGCGCGAGGCCCGGCAGAGCGGTCAGGAAGTGGCGCTCGACGACCTGTACATCGAGCGTCGCTATGGCCCCTATTTGGATTATCGCTGGCGCGAGGGCAAAGGGCCGCTGTATACGGTGCATCTGGGGCGCTTCGATGCAGCGGTCGAGGGCGCCCCTATGGAGGCCAGCGAACCTGAATGACGCGCCCACTCCACATTCCCTTCGTGCGGCTGTGGTTCCAACAGTGGAACGAGAGAGGCGCTTTATCGGAAAGTTGTGGATAGAGAATAAAATAAAAACCACAACAGGCACAATGAGCAATCATCCGTAATCCGTGCGCGCGGATCTCACTCGTCGTCCGCGAAGCGTCCCCCGCAGAGGAGGAAGTCCAGGCCCACCTCCAGGTCACTCTTGCCCAAAATGGTTTCGATGGTGGTGGCTTTCAGCTGCTCGGCCAGATCGAGCACCGTGGTGAGCGTGTCGCCGAGGCGGGCGAGTTGTCCCGTGAGGCGCGCGATCTCGGCGCGCTGCGCGGGGGTGCGGGTCTCAGCTTGCCAGCGCTGGAGCTGGGTGGTGTATAACCAGAGATCGTCGCGTTGCGTCGTGTAAACGCTGATCACGCGCGCGACGGTGGCATCATCGAGGGAGCCGGGGCGCGCCTGACGAAGCATCGTCAGATTCTCGGTGGCGGATTCCAGCATCCCATCCAGGGCATCGGTGATCCTCGGCAATTGGCTGATAGGTTGCCAGTGCGGCTCTGGTGTGGTCATCGCGGAATAGTCCCCCTGTTCCTGTTGGCTCTTATTCTACCGTAGGGGGGAAGAGGGGGAGTCTCCGGGGATGTACCAGACGGGCGATTTGGAGATATACTGACGAGCAGGAGAGGGATCTTCTGAGCGCCTCTCTTCTCAAACAAAGGACGTGTTTTGCCATGATCATCAGCCAACTCCTGGGCTGGACCTACGGAGTCCTCGCGAGCATCCTCTGCTTACTCTCCATTGTCCTCGGTATCCATATCTTCAGCGCTACCAAGGGGACAAATGAATACGCACAAACTGGTAGGCTACGTGTACGAGCAGGTATCACCGCCAGCCTCGCCCTCGCCAGCCTCCTTGCGGTGATCGTTGGAGGAAATGTGAATGAGGCCGCCCATCTTACCGAGAACAGCACCACCTATTGGTTCGACCTTATCCCGTGGTTCGCGCTCTCCGTCATCGCCTTTACCTGGTGGACCGCCCACCTCAGACACCTCTATCGCGTTGTGCGCGTCGAGGAGGCCGACATCCTCACGGCCGTCGATACGGCGCTCAGAATACGGTTCCCCCTCACTGCCGAAAAACTCAAGCAGCTCGAGGAAGTAGCGAGATAATCTACCGGGGCAACCACAATCCCTGAGTTCTTAGGACACAGTACTCAAGATGGGTGACAGCACATACCAACACCTCACGCAATGAGTCGTCATCGGTTTGCGTGGTGCTCACACTTCGGGGTCAGACCGAGACGCAACGTCTGACCCCCTCCTCACAACAACCGGGCAACCTTCTTCTCGTAGCAACTTGACGCATCCGTTATCATGGGTCATGTGCTTGTATGCTCTCTCACAAAGGATCACCCACTCATGCGGATTCGCTTGTTCCTCATCATTGCAGCGCTGAGTCTGCTGCTGACCGCTTGCGACGCGAACACGGATGCAGGAACCATCTCAGCAAACCAACCAACGATAGCGACCGCGACGCAAGGCTTCACCGTCGCAGCGGATGATTATTGGGGTGGGGAGATTGTCGGGAAGACCTTCGACACCGTGACGTGCCTGGATGTGGCGCACCTGACGTTCCGCCACGTCACCAGCGTGATCCACCCTCAGTTCGGGGTCCTCTACGGTCTGCTGACACGCACTGGTGCCTATAGCGTCCTGCAATTCAGCCCGCCGCTCAGCGGCTCAACCAGTCTGCAAGTCAAATACTCGACCTATGCGTTTTGCCTCGATCCGGTGACCCCCACCATCGTGCCCTGAGACGCTCGCACGGAGGAGTGGCATCGCCAGTCCCTCACGCTGGCTGATAGGGGCGGCATCACCGCAACGCGACGCCGGGGGGCTGCCCGCCCCCCTGGCCCCCCCGCGCCGCCGGGCGGTTGGTCGCGTGACAGCGTGTGGCGACCCCCTGCACCGCCCGGCGGGACCACGCTGCTCCTGTCCTGCCTTGCTGATATGACGACTTTTCTCGAGATCCCCCTGAAAACAGCGGTTGTTTCTGGCGATGCTTGAATGCTTGTGCTATACTTATGTCAATTATTTGGCGGTTCCCCCACCGCGCTGTTGCGGCAGCCGCAGCCGTCCCTGACCTTGTGATCTGGCGCTCACATCGCCGTCTGTCGCCGGACCCCAGCAGCACTTGTGACCTGCCTCGTTCATGCCGTGCGCCTGCTCTGGCGTGCCGCTGATCGTCCCGACGGCTCCCAGCCCTCATCGCTTTTTGCTGGCCCCGTCGCGGCGGTCCCCCGCATGCCCCCGCAGCCCACCCATCGTCGCACTTACAT